>CAMWIS010000141.1 GCA_947174375.1 uncultured Bacteroidales bacterium | reverse complement strand
TGGCTTCGTATGCGGGGTTGACGGTGGATTTCTGCCGTGAGCGCGGCGCGAAGTATATCTTGCGGGGCTTGCGGACGGCGATGGATTTTGAATACGAAAAGACGATTGCCGCGGTGAACAAACGGCTGGATGCGGACGTGGAGAGCGTGTTCCTGTGCGCGGATGCCGACGTTTCGTTCGTGCAGTCGGCGGTCGTGCGCGATTTGCTCAAACACAACCGCTCCGTGGACGGCATCGTGCCGGCGCCCATTGCGGAAACCGTGCGGCGGTTGGCCGCTGAAAAACGATAAGGGAATGAAACTGTCGATTGTCATCGTCAACTACAATGTCTGTTCGTTTTTGGAACAGTGCCTGCGCTCCGTGCAGCGCTCGCAGGGCGTGGACTATCGGCGGGATATGGAGGTTTGGGTGGTGGACAATGCGTCGGTGGACGACTCCGTGGCGATGGTCAAAAGCCGTTTCCCGTGGGTGCGTTGCATCGAAAACCGCGACAACGTCGGCTTCGCCAAGGCCAACAACCAGGCCATCGCCCGGGCGGCTGGCGACTACGTGCTGCTGTTGAATCCGGATACAGTGTTGGAAGAGAATACGTTGGCGGCCTGTTTGGCGTTCATGGACGCGCATCCGGAAGCTGGTGGGCTGGGCGTGCGGATGCTGGACGGCAACGGCCGCTTCCTGCCTGAATCCAAGCGCGGCTTGCCGACGCCCGAGACGGCCTTCTATAAAATGACGGGCTTGGCGCGGCTGTTTCCGCATTCAAAGCGTTTCGCCCGTTACTATATGGGGCATCTGAGCGAATTCAAGACGTGGGAAGTGGACGTGCTTTCCGGCGCGTTCATGTTGATGCCCAAGCGCGTGTTGGAGGAAGTCGGCTATTTGGACGAGACGTTTTTCATGTACGGCGAGGATATCGACCTCTCGTACCGGATTACGCAGGGCGGCTACAAAAACTATTACCTGGCCGACACGCGCATTATTCATTATAAAGGGGAGAGCACGAAAAAAGGCAGTTTGAACTACGTGCGCGTGTTCTATAAGGCGATGGAGATTTTCGTCGCCAAGCATTTCAAGGGGACGTTGGGCGGTCTGTTTGCGTTTCTGTTGAAGGGTGCGATTTGGCTGCGCGCCTCGGTGTCGGTCGGCAAACGCTTGCTGCGCCGCGCCTTCCTGCCGCTTTGGGATTTGTTGTGGTCTTATGCCCTCTTGGTGGGGCTTTCCTATGGCTGGGGACGCCTGGCGTTCGGCCATTGGCACTATTACGGCGACGTTTACCGCCATTATATCCTGTGGGTGTATGCGGCCATCTTGGTGGCGGGCGGCCTGCTGGCCGGCGCGTACCGGAATCCGATACGCTTCCGGCGGACGATGGCCGGCTACGGTCTCGGTTTGGCGTTGCTGTTCGGCTTTTTCGCGTTGGCCGGCCCGCAGTGGCAGTTCTCGCGTTTCCTGCTCGTGGCGGGCAGTGCCGCCTGTGCGTTGACGGCCTGGGGCTGGCGCTATGTTTGGCAATGGTGCCTGCCGGACTGGTGCGTGTTGGGCCATGGCCGCCGCCGTAAGTATCTGTTGGCGGGCCGGCCGGAGGAAACGGAGCCGGCGCGGCGCTGGCTGATGGCGAAAGGCGTTTCGGAACAACAGATCGGCCGCATGGTTTGGCCGATGACCGAGCGGCAACTCTGCGACCGAATCCGCATCGACCGGGTGTCGGAAGTCGTTTTTTGCAGTCAGGACGTGCCGTTTTCGGATATGGTGCGTTGGATGGAAGCCTGCCGTTCGGCGGGCGCGGAGTACAGCGGTTTTTCGGAAACAGGCGGCAAAGTGGCCGGTCAAAAAATATAGTCAACAATTACCCGTTAAGAAAAATAAAACGCGGCTATTTGTTATTTGCCGTAAAATTTTTTTATTTGCACCCGTTTAGAAAACTAATGTTGTTATGGCTGCAAAGAAAAAAGCGGACAATGCTGCGCCAAAAGTGGGTAGAATTGTCAGTTATGACAAATTAGACAATGCGATAAAAAAACTGTTCGATGAAAAATATCCGGACGGGTACGAGGATTTCGCGATTCGTTATCCCAAGCCGAACGGGGACTTTTTCTACGCCATACCTTTGGACACGCCGACCGATCACTATTTGGTCAAGGTGGATGTCAAAATCGATTTGACCTACGACGTGGACGACGACAAGGGCTTCTTCGGCGGGGATGACGACGTGGAGGTGGACGGCGTAAACGAAACGCCTTCGACCGACGTGGACGACTTGGCGGACAGTTTGGCCGACGAATTTACCGATCCCGCCTAACCGAATCAACCGGATATGCGTGGGGTAAACCATACAACGACAGGGCAAAATGCTGCCGGGAAGGCCGTCTTCAGAGGGACGGCTTTCTTGTTTCGGGCCGCATGGGCGGTGTGGCTGCTGTTGCCCCTCGGGTGGAACGCCGGCGCGCGCCTGCGGGCGCAGACCGTCGATCCCTATGCGCATATCAAGCCCGTGGACGTGGCCGAGTCGCGCCACGACAGCGTGATTTTGGCCAACCATCTGATTGTGGACTTGACGGTTGAGAATCTGTTGTATATGTTGTCGGAATACGAGAATTTCGACTATATCAACATCCATTATCCCAAAACCGATTTCACGCGAAAGAAAGACACGACGTTCCTGGCCTTGCTGCCGGGCTTCGGACAGCGTTACGTGCACCCGATCGCGGGGCGCGTGACCTCGCGTTTCGGCCCGCGCGGCGGCCGTTACCATTTGGGCACGGACATCAAGCTCTTTACGGGCGATTCGGTGCGCTCGGCCTTCGACGGCGTTATCCGTATCGCGCGCCGTAGCCGTACCTACGGCTATGTGATTGTCGTGCGGCATTACAACGGTTTGGAAACCTACTACGCGCACCTGTCCAAACTGTTGGTCAAGAAAGAACAGGTCGTGCAGGCCGGCGAGGTCATCGGCCTGGGCGGCAACACGGGGCGGAGCTACGGCGCGCACCTGCATTTCGAAGTCCGTTACCTCGGCACGGCCCTTGACCCGGAGATTATGATCGATTTTGTCAACGGACGCCTGAAAATGACGCAGTTGCCGATTTGCAAGGAGACGTTCGCCTATCAGATAGAACAGAACCAGGCGCGTTGGCATACCGTGCGTTCGGGCGAAACGCTGAGTTCCATCGCACGCCGTTACGGTACCACGGTGGGCAGCATCCAGCGTTTGAACCGTTTGAGCGGTACGACCATCCGCGCCGGCAGTACGTTGCGCGTGCGCTAAGGCTTCGGAGCGATGCGGATAGAGCAGGATTTATACAAGGCCCTGTCGCCCTATATCATCGAGGCGGCCTTGCCGATGGTCATGGAACGCTTGTCGAGCCGCGCCATCCGCTTGGATTTTTCGGACCGGAGCGGGCGTATCCTGGGCTTTTACCGCGGGCAAATCCACCGGATGTTCAAGCGCGCGGAACGGCGCATCGAGAACCGGGAGACCATTTCGTTGCAGATTTCCTTGAATCCCTATACGTTGCTGTTGGTGTTCATCCACGAGTGGGCGCATCTGTTGACGCATTGGCACTATCCGCAGGCGCAGCCGCACGGCAAGGAGTGGAAACGGCTGTACCGGCAGGAGGCGCAGGGCTTCCTGCGGCCCGATATCTTTCCGCCGGATATGCTGGAAGCCCTGACGGCCTATTTCACGAAGCCGGGCGCCTATTGGGACGACCGCCTCGTGGCGGCCTGCGCGCCTTACGGCAAGGACAGAAAGGCCTTTGAACGCCTCTACAAGCGTTTGGCTAAGAAGGGCACATATCTGCCGGCGCCCGTGACCTACCGTTTGGCCTATGGGCAAGCGGTGGCGAAGCGGAAGACCGTCAAGACGGAACCGGCGGC
>CAMWIS010000140.1 GCA_947174375.1 uncultured Bacteroidales bacterium | reverse complement strand
ACGCTTATGATTGCAGTGATTGTAGCGATGGCGCGCAACGGGGCCATCGGCAAGGACAACGGTTTGTTGTGGCATATCTCGGCCGACCTCAAACGCTTCAAGGCGTTGACGGGCGGGCATACGGTGCTCATGGGGCGGCGTACCTACGACTCGTTGCCCAAAAAGCCGCTGCCCAACCGCAAGCACTTGATTCTGACCTCCGACGCGGGCTATCCCGTGCCGGAAGGCGGGTTGCGGCTCTCCGGTGTGGAAGCCTGCAAGGCCTATTTTGCGGCCCACCCCGACGAAGACATCTTCATCATGGGTGGCGGGCAGGTCTATGAACAGCTGTTGCCCTATGCCGACAGCCTGTATCTGACCGAGGTGCGGGCCGATTTCGAGGCCGATACGTTCTTTCCGTCCATCGACGCGGCGCAGTGGCGCGTGGCGGAGGAGGGCGCGTGGACGTTGGACGAGAACAGCGGTTTGACGTACCGTTTTGTGGATTATAAGCGGATAGATTAGCATGGAAGCGGAAAAACGTTTATACCCGATGAAGTTCATCCCCATCTTCAAGGAAAGGATTTGGGGCGGAAACCGCATCAAGACGGTGTTGGGGCTCGATGCGGGCGATATGCCGGCTTGCGGCGAGGCCTGGATGCTGTCGGGCCTGGAAGACGACGATTCGGTGGTGGCCAACGGCTTTTTGGAAGGCAACACGCTGTCGGAACTGACCGAAGTATATATGGGTGACTTGGTGGGCGAGGCCGTCTATCAGCGGTTCGGCTGCCAGTTCCCGCTATTGTTCAAGTGGATAGATGCCGAAACCGACCTGTCGGTGCAGGTGCATCCCGACGACGCCTTGGCGATGGAGCGCGAGGGCGGTTTGGGCAAGACCGAGATGTGGTTCGTGCGCGAGGCGCGGCCCGGCTCGCGGCTGATTTGCGATTTCAAGGACGGGGTTACGCGCGAGGTGTATCTGCGTGCGTTGCAGGAGCACCGCATCGAGCGCGTGTTGCAGCCCTACCAAGTGCAGGAGGGCGAGGCCTACTACCTGCCGGCGGGCACCGTCCATGCGCTGGGCGCGGGGCTGCTGGTGGCCGAAATCCAGCAGAGCTCCGACATCACGTACCGCATTTACGACTGGGACCGCAAAGACGCTTCGGGCAAGGAAAGGCCGCTGCACGTGGCGGAGGCCATGGAAGCCCTGACGTTCCCCGGCGAGGGGGATTGCGGTTGCGACCACGACCATAACCATAACCATGCGGACGGGCACCATGACCATTGCGGCTGCGGTCACGACCATAGCCATGAGGACGGCCCCGGCCCGGAGGGCCGTGGCGGCGTGGAGCCGCCGGCCGGCCCCATCCGCTACCGCCGTCAGCTCAACCGTACGCAAACCCTCGTAGGCGGCCCGCATTTCCACACGGGCTATCTCGGGCTTACGTCCGCCATCGAAAAAGACCTTTCCGACATCGACTCGTTCGTGGTCTATATGTGTACGGCCGGCCAGGCCGTCCTCAAAGCCGACGGGCAGGTGGTGGAAATAGGCATGGGCGAACTCGTGCTGCTGCCCGCCACCGCCAACCGCGTGGCGCTCTACCCCGACGTCAAGGGCTGCGAACTGTTGGAAGTATATATGCCCGTGGAGCCGGAACGCCCGTCCGAAACGGAACAAAACCCCGCCTCCGCTTGGCTCAACTAGTAAACACTGACCTATGAATACCGCATTATCCATCGTCTTTTTGGGGCTGCTCGTGTTCCTGGCGCACTTCTTCGCCGCCATCTACACGCGCCGCAACATCCCCGACGTGTTGTTGCTCATGATTATCGGCCTGCTGTTGGGGCCGGTGCTGCATTGGGTCAGCCCCGACAGTTTCGGCGTGGGCGGCTCGGTGTTCGTGGCTGTCACGTTGGTCGTCATCCTGTTTGAAAGCGGCACCTCGCTCACGCTCGACGTGTTGCAGTCGTCGTGGAAACAAACGGTCACGCTCTCGTTCGCGGGCTTCTTCGTGGCCATGGTGCTCACGGCCGGCATCGGGATGCTGTTCGGCATGGATATCCTTACGTCCCTGCTGCTGGGCGCCATCTTGGGCGGCACCTCGTCGGCGGTCGTCATCCCGCTGGTCAAGAACCTGCAATTAGGCGAGGAGTCGCGCACGGTGTTGATTTTGGAGTCGGCGGCCACCGACGTGCTCTGTATCGTGTTCGCCTTGGCCTTCCTCGAAGGCCTCAGGAGCGGCAACGTCAATGTGGGCGGCGTTGTGGGCAACGTGCTCTCGTCTTTCGTGCTGGCCGGTCTGCTGGGCTTTGCGGGCGCGGTGCTGTGGTCGCGCCTCATCACCAGTATGCGCAAACTGCAAAACTCCATCTTCACCACGCCGGCTTTCGTGTTCATCATCTACGGCGTGGCCGAGATTTTGGGCTACAGCGGTGCCATCGCGGCCTTGGTGTTCGGCATCAGCATGGCCAACATCGACACGATTCACAACCCGCTTTTGCTCCGCATAATGGGCGGCAAGGGGCATCAACTCAACCGCACCGAAAAGATTTTCTTCGGCGAAATCGTGTTTCTGCTCAAAACCGTCTTCTTTGTATATATAGGTATGTCGATGGAGTTCAACGATGTCAAATCGCTGTTGGCGGGCTTGGCCATCACGTTCGTGCTGTTTGCGGGGCGGATTATCCTTACGCGCTTCGTCATGCCCAAATCCGCGCCCATCTTCGACAAAACCATCACGTCCATCATGATACCCAAGGGGTTGGCCGCCGCCGTTTTGGCCGGCATCCCGCTGGCGGCGGGCGTATCGGGCGGCGAGTTTATCCGCAACACCACCTACGCCGTCATCCTGTTCTCCATCCTGTGGGTTTCGATTATGATACTGCTGGTGGATAAATGGCCGGCCATGCGCCGCTTCTACTTCCTGCTGTACGGCGTGCGCGACGAAGCCGAACAGGGCAAGAGCCTCTTTATCTCCACCAAAGACACGGGCGAGGAAGACGAGGACGGCATCGGCGTGCTCAGCCGCTCGGCTTCGGCCTTGCTCGACTACTATAAACGTAAGACCGGCGGCGAACCCCACAAGCCTGCGGACGAAGCCCGCCCCGAGGCCGCGGACGATGCCGCGCAACACACCGTGAGCGAGGAACTGCGAAAAACGGAGAGCGATGAATGTTAACGATGTAGATATCTTTGTGCCGTGCTGCGTGGATCAACTCTATCCGCAAACGGCCTTCAACATGATCAAGGTGCTCAAGCATCTCGGCGTCAAGGTGCACTACAACGCCGAACAGACGTGTTGCGGCAAGGGGGCGTTCACCAACGGCTATTGGGACGAGGCCAAGGAGATAGGCGAGAAGTTTATCCGCAATTTCGGCCACGGCCGCTATATCGTTTCGCCCTCCGCCGACTGCGTGGGCTACATCCGCAACCACTACGCCAAGCTGTTCTACAACACCAGCCTGCATTTGGAATACCGGCAGCTGCAAAACTGCATCTTTGAATTTACCGACTATCTGGTCAATATGCTGCGCGTAACCGACTTGGGCGCGGTGTTCCCGCACAAGGTCACGTACCACGACGCCTGTTCGGCTCTGCGCGACTACGGCATACGCGAAGAACCCCGGCTGTTGCTCTCGCACGTGCGCGACTTAGAGTTGGTTGAAATGGATAAAAGCGAGCATTGCTGCGGCTTCGGCGGCACGTTCTCTTTGAAATACGAGCCCCTGTCGGTGGCCATGACCGAGCAGAAAATCAGCAACGCGCTGGCGACGGGCGCGGAATATATCGTTACGACCGAGGTAACGTGTATGGCGCAAATGGAAAGTTACATCAAGAAACAGAAGCTGAACCTCAAATGCCTGCACGTGGCCGACGTGCTGTCTTCGGGTATCGGCGCCGACCTCGTGTGAGGCCGGC
>CAMWIS010000139.1 GCA_947174375.1 uncultured Bacteroidales bacterium | reverse complement strand
GACGCCATCCTTGTGGCCGGAAGCGGCGGCCGGCAGATCCGGGCGCTGACCGCGGGACAACGCGCCCTGGCGGCGGCCGTGGGCGAAAAAGACATGGTGTTCGCCGTGGGGCCGGCCGGCAGCGGCAAGACCTATACGGCCGTGGCCTTGGCCGTGAACGCCCTGAAAAACAAAGAGGTCAAGCGCATCATCCTGACGCGGCCGGCCGTGGAAGCCGGCGAGAATCTGGGCTTTCTGCCCGGCGATATGCGCGAAAAACTCGACCCCTATATGCAGCCGCTGTTCGACGCGCTCAAAGATATGCTGCCTTATCAGAAACTCTTGGGTTATATGGAGGAAGGCGTTATCGAAATCGCGCCGCTGGCGTTTATGCGCGGCCGCACGTTGGACAAGGCCTTCGTTATCTTGGATGAGGCGCAGAACGCCACACGTATGCAGATGAAGATGTTTTTGACGCGTATGGGACGCGCGGCCAAATTCGTCATCACGGGCGACACCTCGCAAATCGACTTGCCCGAAAAACAGCCCTCCGGCCTGTTGCACGCACTGAAAATACTGGCCGGCGTGCCGGAAATCGGCTTTGTGGAACTGTCGGCCGAAGACGTCGTGCGGCATCCCATCGTCACGCGCATCCTGCACGCCTACGAACGGGCGGCCGAGCGGACGGAAGCCGTCAAAACTCCAAAACCGAAGCCATGCGCCTGAGCCGATTCCGTTTGACCGCCTGGATCGGACTGGGCTTCTGCGGCTTGGCTACGGCGCAGTCCTTGCCGCTGAACGCGGTGGATACCCTGCCCCTCGATTCGCTGACGCCCGAAGCGCGCTACGAACGCTATATGGAAAGCGTCCGCGGCCTCGACGTGCGGACGTTGGCGCTGTTGGCGCAGACCGACTGCCGGCTGTCGGAACTCGAAAGCGATTGCTACCGTTACTACCGCTTGCAGGCGGGTACGGACATCCCGGACGACTTGGCGCGCCTGATGGCCGCCAAACGGCAGGCCGTTGACTACCGGCGTTCGTATATCGACAGCCTCTACTATTTACAGGCCTTGCAGGCGTTGAACGCCCAAACGCCCGACTGGGCGCTGGCCGACAAGTCCATTGCGCAGGCCCTGACGCACAACCGTTTCTTTGTCCGCGCCGTCCTGTTCCATTGGACGCAGTTGCAGCGCACGGCCACACTGACGGGCGACTGGACGGCCTGCCTCGCCTATGCCAACGCCACCTTGCCGCCCTTGGGCTGGCATCCCAAAGTGCGGGCCTTGGGCGACGCGCTCTACCTCAAACTGTTGGCATACATCGAAAACCTGATGGCCGACGGGCTTTATCAGGACGCGATTACGCTGTACGAGGAGATGCGCCGCCAGCTGTTGCCGGAATTCCCGCTGTTCTATCTGCCGCACCGCGAACGCAACCTGCTCTATACGGCTTATCAAGGCATTTTCAACTCCTATTACGCCGTGGCCGAAAAAGCGTTTGAACGCGGACTGTACCAACAGGCGCAACGGCAGGCCCTGTCGGCGCACGACTATTACCGCCGTCATGTGCAATATATGAGCGGCGTGGACCGCAGCCTGTTGCTGTTGGATAGGATTCTGAACGACTACATCCGCTTCATGCGCTATGCCGATGAGGACGAACGGGCCTACTACGCCGCGATGGTCGATACAATTACGGCGCGTTCCGGCCTGGCGGTGCCGCCGCCCATCCCGACGGACATCTACGACATGACGGCCGAACTGCGTTTGGCGCAAACCGGTTTGGACGACGTGGAACCGGTGGCGGTCACGACGCCCGCCCCGAAGACAGCCCCCGAACCGGTGGCTCAGTCGGTAACCGAGCCGGAAGCCGTGACGCCGGCACCGGAGGTTCCCGAAACGGAAACGCCGGAGTTGGCGGCGGCAGACCTTCCCGACCCCGTGGAAGCAGAAGCCCCTGTGAGCACAGTTCCAGCCCCGCCCGTTGAACAGCCGATGGCGCCCATCGCCCAGCCGGCGGTCTCGCGTTCCGAACCGGCCTCCATCCAACAGCAGAAATGGTCGTTGGCCTATGCCCAAAAGCAATGGGACACCTATGTGGAACAGGCGCGGCTCTACAAGGCCAACCGCCAGTTTATCGCGGCGCAGGAAGCCTATGCGATGGGCGACTCCATTCGCCGCGCCTATCCCGTCCGCACGTCGGCCGGCTTTTTGGCGGAAATGGCGGCCAACGAACGCCTGTGTGTCGAACAATTGTTGAACAAGGCGCAATACCGGCTTTGGCAGAACGATATGACGCAGAGCGACAGCCTGTACCGGCGCGCTTTGGCACTGGTCGAAAAGGCGGAACCGGCGCATCGGACGCCGCTTTACAGCCTGCTCGACGGCTTTGAGGAACAGCGGAAACAGTTGCTGTGCCGTCAACTGCGGCGCAACTGGGAGGATAAACTCCGCGAAGCGCGCCGCCAGTTGCATTTCGGGCGGGCGGATTCGGTGGCCTGTCTGCTTGCGGACGTGGACGCCCTGTATGCGGCCGACCGGACGGACGGCCAAGCCTGCCTGTCGGATACGGTAACCCTGGCGGTGTTGCGTCGCCAGGCGGCGCATCTGCAAACCTACCGCCGGATGGCGGATACGGCGCAAATGCTTTTGCAGGCGCAAGACAGCCTCGGCTTCATCCGTCAGGAACTGGCGGCCGACGCTTATTTCGCGCGGCAGACCATGGGCACTTATGTTTCCGACGCCACCACCTTGTTCTACCGCCTGACATTTGAAAAGGACTTCCCGCTCCTCGTTTCCTACCTGCAGGTCTGCCTCGAAGACGGGCGCGAAGCGGAAGCGGAATCCGTGATGAACTACCTTAAAACCAACGATTACCGTTCGCCCTTCTTGGATCAACTGCGCAAGAAGTCCAAGAAAAACCGCGGACGCTGATAAAACCGCCCTATGTCGAACCGCTTGTTATGTTCCATTCTCTGCGTGCTGCTGTTGTCGGCCGGCACGCTGCAGGCCGCGCCCCAAACCCCGCGCGCCACGACCGACACCCTGCTCTACCCGCTGTTCATCCGCCCGCAAATCGCCGGCAGTTTCGCCGAGTTGCGGCGCACGCACTATCACGGCGGGCTCGACTTTAGGACGCATCAGCATACCGGCCTGCGCGTGCGCAGCGTGGCGGACGGCGAGATCTACCGCATCGGGCTTTCCGCCACAGGTTACGGCAAGGTGCTGTACGTGCGGCATAAAGACGGACACGTCAGCGTCTATGCGCATTTGTCCCGTTTCCATCCTGCGGTGACGCGCCTGTTGCGCGAACGCGGCCTTAAAATGCCCAAGACGCGGCAGGCGGCCGACATCCTCGTGGACGACTGGACGATGCCGGTACAACGGGGACAGGTCATCGCGCATTCGGGCAACACCGGCGCTTCGGGCGGCCCGCACCTGCATTTCGAATGGCGCAGCGGCTCGGACGAAGCCGCTGCCGCCCTGATTAACCCCTGTCTGAAAGGCTGGACGGTAACCGACCATACCGCCCCCGTCCTGCGCACGCTGGCCCTCTACCCGATGGACAGCCTCAGTGCGGTGGAAGGCCAAAACGCCCCGTTCTATCGGCCGGTGGCGGAACGGCCCGACACCTGCCGCATCCGCGGCCGTATCGGCTTCGGCCTCGAAGCCTTAGACAGCATTGAGGGGCTTAAATTCCATTACGGCCTCTATACGCTCACGTTCCGCGTCGATAACGACACGCTCGCCCACTACCGGCTGGATTCACTGCCGCTGCGCCATTCCGGCACCGTCAACACGCATATCGACACGGATTACTACCGCGAACGGGGCGGCCGCATCGAACTGAGCCGCGTGGACGAAAGCCAGCCTTTTACGCCTTATACGCAATACAAGGATAATGGCTGCCTGGTGGCCGAACCCGGCCG
>CAMWIS010000138.1 GCA_947174375.1 uncultured Bacteroidales bacterium | reverse complement strand
TTGTCCATCGACTCGTCCACCATGCCGGCAATCTTGCAATAGCCGCCGAAAGGCAACCAGCCTATGCCGTATTCGGTATCGCCTATGCGGAAACGGCACAGCCGCCGGTCATAGGCGTCGAAAAACAGGTAGAACTTATCGACGCGGATGCCGAACACACGCGCCGCCACGAAATGGCCTAACTCGTGTATGAATATCAGCAGCGACAGGCCCAACAGCAGTTGGCCCGCCATAATCAATGCGTTCATTTTTGTTTGTCTATCATCCGGCGCGTGGCCTCGCGGACTTCAGCGTCCAACGCCAGCAGGTCTTCCAAGGTGTCGCCCCGTCTGGTGCCCCCCGTAGCCATAGCGGTATTGAACTGTCCCCAAACGATAGCCGGGATTTCCAAAAATTTGATTTTGCCGTCCAGGAAAGCTTCTACCGCCAATTCGTTGGCCGCGTTGAGCACACAGGGGATGCCGCCGCCCGCCAAGGCCGCTTCCTCGGCCAAGGACAGGCACGGGAACGTATCGCGGTCGGGTTCCTCGAACGTGAGTTGTTTGAGCATATCCAACGTCAGCCGCGGCATCACTTCATCGAATTCCGCCATACGGCCGTTGGGCGCGGAAAGCGCATACATGATGGGCCCCCTCATGTCGGGTACCCCCATCTGCGCCTTGACGCTGCCGTCGCAGAACTGCACGAGCGAATGCACGATAGACTGCGGATGAATCAGCACTTCGATGTATTCGGGCCGCATGTTGAACAGATGGGCGGCCTCTATGATTTCCAGCCCCTTGTTCATGAGCGTGGCCGAATCGACGCTGATTTTGCGCCCCATGCGCCAGGTGGGATGCTTCAAGGCCTCTTCGGGGCGCACGTTTTCCAGACTGTCGAACGTGCGGCCGAGGAACGGCCCGCCCGAACCCGTCAGGATAAGCCTTTCCACATCCATGCGCAATTCGCCCTGCAAGCACTGGTAGATGGCCGAATGCTCGGAATCTATCGGCACGATGGTCGCCCCGTAACGTTCCGCCGCCTCGCAGACCAGATGGCCGCCCATCACGAGCGTCTCTTTGTTGGCCAACGCGATTTTCTTGCTGTGCTCCACCGCCGTCAGCGTGGGTTTGAGCCCCCGGCTGCCCATGATGGCCGTTACCACCGTATCGACGGTGTCGAACGCGCAGACCTCGTTCAAGGCCTCCTCGCCCGCAAAGACTTTGATGTCGGTCGATGCCAAGGCGGTGCGTACCTTTTCGTAGCCCGCATCGCCGATAACCACGGCGTTGGGTTTGAATTCCAATGCCTGTTTAATCAATAAATCGGCCTGCGTGCCGGCCGTCAGCACCTCTACCGAAAGTTCTTCCGGGTGATGCCGCACCACATCCAATGTCTGCGTACCTATGGAGCCTGTCGAGCCCAATATAGCCAATCGTTGTGTAATTTGTTTCTCTTCCGTCATGATATATATATGCTTTAAAAGTTTACGTAATTCTGCGGGTTCATCGGGAAGCCGTTGTACCAAAGTTCAAAGTAAAGGCTCCGGCCCGTCATGGCCACCACCTCGCCGGCCTCGACGTATTCGCCGGGCATTTTGAGGATGGCCGCGTTGCGGGCGTATATCGAAAGCAAATGGTTCTCGTGTTGCAGCACCAGGACGTAGCCGCTCTCGGGCGACCAGTCGGCATACACCACATGGCCGGCCATCGTGGCCTTGACCGACTCGTTGGGGCGCGTCTCCACCTCTATGCCCGTAAACGAACGCGCGTCAAAGGCCCGCAGGCACTTGCCCGTGACCGGGGCGTAAAACAGCCAGTTGTCGGCCAGCGACTTGCGGTCGTCCGCCGCCCGTATCGCGTTCACGGCGTAGGGGTCGGCCGCCTCTATCTCCTTGCGCAGCAGCGAATCGGCCAAACCGCGCCGATACACCACGTTGGTATAGTCTTTGAGCGAATCTTTCATGACCGTGGCCGGCGCCATCGGCACCTTGCCCGCGATGGCCGCCTGCATGAGCCGCAGCATGACGGCCTGCCCTTCGAGGCAGTTTTGCAGCGAATCGAGCTTGACGCGGCTGGTATAGACCTGGTGCGTGAGTTCCTCGCGCGTGTAGCCGGGTACGAACTGCCGCAAGGGGGTAAAAAGGATGAGACAGGCGGTAACGACCATCGTGACGAGCACGAACAGCCCCACCGTTGTCCAAAGCTGGGTGCGGGACAGGTTCCACGACAGTTTCTCGTGGTAATTCTGATCCGTGACCACCACCCGGTATTTGGTTTTCCAGTCGGTGAACCATCGGCGGTACAGCCGTTTGATATAGGAAGTTGGCTTTTTCAAAGTCCGTGTCTGGGGCACTAATTATGTCTCAAATTGCAAATATACCATTTTTTGCGTACTTTTGCCAATTCCAGCACAAGTTAAAACGCTTAAAAAAGCATAAAACGGCAATCATGGAACTGACCGACCAGGAAATTTACCGGCGTCAATCGCTTAAGGAACTTGAGAAATTGGGCATCAACCCCTATCCCGCCCCCGAATACGAGGTAAACGTCAACACCGCGCAAATCAAGGCGGAATTTGAGAAAAACCCAGAAAAATTTCAGGAAGTCAGCATTGCGGGCCGTCTGATGAGCCGCCGCATCATGGGCGCGGCCTCTTTCGCCGAATTGCAGGACAGCAAGGGACGCATCCAACTTTATATCAAGCGTGACGAAATCTGCGAGGGCGAGGACAAGACGCTTTACAACCAGGTATTCAAGAAACTGACCGATATAGGCGACATCATCGGCGTCAAGGGCTTTGTGTTCGTGACGCAGATGGGCGAAATCAGCATACACGTCAAGTCGTTCACGATGCTGAGCAAGTCGCTGCGCCCGTTGCCCATCGTCAAGGAAAAGGACGGGCAGACTTACGACGCGTTTACGAACCCCGAACAGCGTTACCGCCAGCGGTACGTGGATTTAATCGTGAACCCGCAGGTGCGCGACGTGTTTGTCAAGCGCACGCGCCTGGTCAACACGATGCGCCGGTTTTTGGAAGAAAAAGGCTATCTCGAAGTGGAGACGCCCATCCTGCAACCGCTTTACGGCGGGGCGGCGGCGCGTCCGTTCAAGACGCACCACAACACGTTGGATATGACGCTCTATCTGCGGATTGCCAACGAGTTGTATCTCAAGCGCCTGATTGTAGGCGGCTACGACGGCGTGTTTGAGTTCTCCAAAGACTTCCGCAACGAGGGCATGGACCGTTTCCACAACCCCGAATTTACGCAGATGGAACTCTACGTAGCCTATAAGGACTACGAATGGATGATGAACCTCGTGGAAGAGATGGTGGAGGCCGTGGCCTTGGCCCTGCACGGCAAGACGCAGGTAGAGGTGGACGGCAACGTCATCGACTTCAAGCGGCCCTGGAAGCGCTTTACGATGGCCGAAGCCATCGCGCACTTTACGGGCATCGACATTTCGGATATGGACGAAGCCGCTCTGCGCGCCACGGCGCAGAAATTGGGCGTGACCGTGGATGCCTCCATGGGCAAGGGCAAACTCATAGACGAAATTTTCGGCGAAACCTGCGAGGGCAAACTCATACAGCCGACGTTCATTTACGACTACCCCATCGAAATGTCGCCGCTGACGAAGAAACACCGCAGCAAGGAAGGCTTGACCGAACGGTTCGAAGCCATCTGCAACGGCAAGGAAATCTGCAACGCCTATTCGGAGCTCAACGACCCGATTGACCAGCGCGAACGTTTTGAAGCGCAGTTGGAATTAGGCAAGCGCGGTGACGAGGAGTCGATGGTATTGGACGAAGACTTTTTGCGGGCCTTGGAATTCGGGATGCCGCCCACCGCCGGTTTGGGCATCGGTATCGACCGCCTGAGCATGATTATGACCGATTCGCACTCCATTCAGGACGTGTTGCTGTTCCCGCAGATGAAGCC
>CAMWIS010000137.1 GCA_947174375.1 uncultured Bacteroidales bacterium | reverse complement strand
CGATGCCGACACCACGGCCCTGCAACGCGATTTCAACTACCGCCCGCAGGTCTCGTTGGCCGAAGGCCTTTCCAAGCTCTACGATTGGTATAAGGATTTCAATTTGTAGTTGTTACCTTACCACGAACTTGCTGATGGCCGTACCGCCCGCCGTTGAGACCCTGACGAAATAGATGCCTGGCGCAAAGCCGTTTACGGCGCAGCGGTAATCCGAGCCGCCGAGGCCTTCCGCCGCAGGCCGCATTTCTTTTCCGCACAGGTTAAAGATGCGGACTTCCCGTATTTCGTGACGGCACGTGATACGGAGCGCGTCCCTGGCCGGATTGGGCGTCAGCACCACTTCGACGCTTCCGTCTGCCGGCCGTTCGTTGGCCACGCCGGTCTTTTTGATGAATACGAAGGCCGAGTCGCCGAAACGGCCGTCATTCTCGGCCAAGACCGCGCCATCGGGCGTGTTCAGGCTGAAATGGCCTTTTCCGAACAGGTTGTTGATACCGTCGCCGTTCGCGTCCGTTATTTTGAACGTATGGCAGCCTTCGTGCAGCGTAACGGCTTTCGTGTGTTCCTTTACGCCGATGGCCGTCAAATCGTCGTAGGGGCCTTCCGCCGCCAGCACCGTCCCGGCTTCGTCTTGGAACGTCCATTGCGTTTCGGAGCCGAACATATCCTGCCAGATATGCACTTCCACGACGGATTCAGCCGTATAGGCCGTATGTTTGGCCACCGGAATCCGCAGCGTCTTCTGTCCGTCGTAGCCGTAAGGCTTGCCGTTGACGGTTTCTATATATACGTTTACGGTGTCCGTTTCATTCACGCGCGGCAGCGGGAACGGGTCGGAAACGATGTCGATGCCGTCTTCATAACCGAAACCATCGGCCACGTTGACGGTAAAGGCCGCCGCTTCCGCTTCGCTGCCGGTCGTTTGAACCCGGAAACCGATTTCACGGACGGGCTCGCCTTTGTAGGTGCGGTTCTCCAAGGTAAAACCAATGCGGATATCGTTGTCGCACGAACGCTGCGTGACCTGGTGTCCGTTGCGGTAGGCGAACAGATGGCCGGGGCCGTTCTGCATCAGAATGGGCGCTTCGGCCGCGTTGATGACCTCGTTGCGGTCTTCGCTCACGAAAACCACCACGCTCAGGTCGTCCGGGCGGAGTTCGATGTTGCGGATGCGTTCCGGCAAACGTTTGCTGTAAGTGCGGCTTATGAAGCCGCCTTCGGCGCCCGCGATTTCATCGCCCCATTCGTCGGTGATGAAGTCACGGAACACGTGCATATGCCGGTAGAGGTTGTTGCCCAAATTCTGAGCCGGGTTGTTGGCCGCGTTCTTCTGCGAGCCGATGATGTCGTTTTGCAACAGCACCACGTGGATGCGGTTGGCCGCCACGGGCACATTATCGGTAAAGAACACCTGCACTTCCACGCTCAGTTCGCGCGTCTGCCAGTCGAAAGCGGCTTTTCCGGCTATATTGGCGTAGGCGGGCATTTCCAAACAGGCTTCGGTATAACCCTCCCAAAGCAGCCGGCCCAAGGCCTGGTCTTCGCCTTGGAAGACATGGCGGTTGATGGCCGCGCTCGGCAACGAGTTGACGCCCGCGTTTTCGGCCAGGTCTTCCCCGTAAGAAGTCCGGAAGTCGGGTTCACCGGAGCCGTAGGGTTCGGCGAAACTGCTCGTATGGATGTTCACGGCGTAAAACCGGTTCGGGTACTTTTCGGCCAAATTGTTGGCAATCCGGTGGCCGTCCGGGCAGTTGGAGCATCTGACGCCCGTGTATTCTTCCAACAGGACGGCCCGGTTCTGCGGTTCCTTGCTGACAAAGAGGTCGGTTTGTGCGGTGGCCGTCATACCCAGCCCGGTGCCGATGAAAAGCAAGCAGGCAAAGAGCGTATGTTTTTTCATGATATGCAAAGTTAGTAAAAAAAGGGGCGGACGAAACGCCCGCCCCGGGATAAACCAAACAACCTACTATGTAAGACTATCGTTTACTGATTTTAAAGGCTTTGCCGTCAACCACTAGCAAGTATATACCGCTGTGGCAGTCGCTCAAATCCATTTCGATAACCCCGGCCGGCACGCGGTTGAGTTTCTGAACCGGACGTCCGGAGATGTCATACAGATTGATTTCTCTCGCGCCTTCGGCCACGTCGATATGGAGCTTATCGGTCGTGGGGTTGGGATAAATTCTGACCATGGTTTCCTTCAAATTGCTTTCGTTCGCTACGTGTTTGAGTTGTACTTTTTCCGTTACGTCGGCGCCGCTCACGACTACTTCGCCGCTTACGGTTTCATAATCCAGGCTGACGGTATAGGCATAAGTACCGTCGGGTACGTTTTCCACCTTATAGTTACCGGCTTTCAGCATCTGTCCGTCAAACGTCACCGTGGCGTTCTTGACGGCCTGGCCGTTCTGATCCGTAATTTCGAAGTTGACGGTATGATACGAGATATCGTCGCGCAACAGGAAAATCGTGGAAGGCTTGCAGAAAGCGCCCATTTGCTGTATGGCTTCAGGCGTCAGATTGATATTGGTCAGATCGATCGGGGCTTCGCTATGTAAAGCGGACACCGAGGTAGGCCCTAAGTTATAGAAGCCATAGAAACCGAAATCCGGGCCGAAGTCACAGGGCTGCGTCGCTTCCTTATAGATGGCCACGATGAGGTTCTTGCCCGCATAGCGGTACGCGCGTTGGAAGTTGATGACGAAATTGCCGCCGTCACGGGCTTCGATGTTGACTACGCCGTCGAACGCCTTGGTCAAGGAAGCGGGTACGGGCACGCTCGTCATGATATTGTCCTGGTCGGTTTCGCCAATATATATAGTAAGGTGCAACCGTTCCAGGTCTTCGTCGAATTTCGTACGGAAGGCCATGCCGCTGATGTTGTTGTCGGCTTCAAAATCCAAGTCGTTGCGGTTGTAAAGAATCCAGCTCAGCGAATTGTAATCATAGGCATAGAAAGGCGCGGGATACGAAAGGTCTTCCCCTTCGTAGGCTTCCACCATGCTGCTCGCGATGCCTTTGGGTTGGGCCGATACATAGAATTCGGCCGTACCGTTGTTGCCGAGGAATTCATCGGCCTCCATAACGCATCGGGCGGTCAGCGTATATTCGCCGGCTTCGGCGAACGTGTGTTCGAAGACCAATTTGGCAAAAGCGCCGCTTTCTATCTTCGTGCCCGCCACACGGCCGAGTTCGGTTTCACCGTTGTAGAACACGAGGCTGTAGTTTTCGGCGGCCACCGAACCTTGGTTACGTACAGAGACCGTATAGGCGGTTTTGACACCGGCTTCGGGCACGCGCATACCTTCTATTTTCGACACAACCGCCAAGTCGTTTTCCACCTGCGTACCGATTTTGACGTTGTCGATATCGAAGTAGAATTCACCGGGCAAACCGTAATCGCGCTGCACGTTGATTTGGAACTGGCAGATTTTGCCGGCGTAATCGCTTACATCGATACTGAAAGGCTTGTAAGCGTCGCTAGTTTCGTGCGTGCCGTATTCTTCAAGATAAAGAATCTTCCAAGTGGCGCCGAAGTCTTCGCTTATCGCAACGGACCAGGAGAGGTTTTCGCCTTCATAAGCATTTTCGGAACGCGCCAGGTTTTGTGTGTTCATGGCCATGACGCGGTATTCGAATTCGAATACGGGTTCGCTGCCCATAAAGACGGGGTTGGTCGCGATATAACGCGGGCCGTCCATAAACCAGAAGTTATGCGTAAGGCAATGGCCGTCATTCTTGCCGCCTTCTTCATCCACATAAAAGTCACCCACCCAGTTGAGCGGCCGTCTGTTTTGGGCGATGTTTTCGAAGTCTTCGAACAGATAGCCCGTCAGACCGGGGTATTCCGCCAAATTGAGCAACGTAACGTCTTGCGTCATGTCCGCCGTCAGGCGCAACGTACCCCGCGCGGGCACGAAACCGTCTTTTTCCACCATGTAGTTATACAAG
>CAMWIS010000136.1 GCA_947174375.1 uncultured Bacteroidales bacterium | reverse complement strand
CATACGGCGTTTCTATCATCGGCGCCACAATGCGGGTCACGCCGATGGAACGGGCATCGTACATATCGCGGATCGCTTCGCACCCCCCGATTTTAATCGTCAGGTCCAAACCCGCCTTGGTCACCACTTCCTTCAAGCGCAAGGCCTCTTCCATACGCGTGCCTTCCGCTTCGAACTCTGCCTTGACCCCGACCACATAGTGGTTTTCCTTGAGGTCTTTAAGCTGGTCCACCATTCTTTGTTCCAACGCATTCATAGTGCTATTCGTTTATTGGGTCAATAATCATGTTTTGCAAAAACTCTTCACGGGGCAAGAAGGGGTAAAGGTCTTCGAGCGGCTTCGACACCATCTTGCCGTCCGGCTTGCGCTCCGACGAGGTTTTGGGTTGAAAGGTATAATCGTTCGGCAACACCACCTCGCACACCACCGGCTTATCCATCGCACACATCGCCCGCAACCGGTCTTCCACGTCCTCGTTGCGTTCAATCCGCATCGATTCGAAACCGAACGCTTCCGCCAGTTTCATGAAATCGGGGAACAGGACGCCCGAACCGGCATCTATACCGATATGCCGCCCCGAAAAGAAATTGTTTTGGGTCTGACGAATCGAGATATAGCCGCCATTGTTGAGTATCACCAATTTCAAATTCAATTTGTTGGCGATGACCGTGCTCATTTCCTGTATATTCATCATCAGGCTGCCTTCCCCGCTCAAACAGATGTGCGGTCTGCCCGGCGTCGCCAAGGCCGCGCCGATGGCCGCAGGCAAATCGTAGCCCATAGCCGCGCAACCCGAATTCCAGAACCAACGCTGTCCCCGCTTCACTTTGGCGGCTTGAAAGCCAATCACGCAGGCGCTGCCGTTGGCCGTCGCCACCACGGCGTCATCCGGCAAGGCGCGGCTGAGCGCATCCACGAAATAATAGGGATTCACCGCACCCGGCTTTGCAAATTCAGGCAATACGACCGGATATTTCGCTTTCCGCGCCAACGCCCACGAAAGCCATTCACCGTAATCCTTACGGGGCTTATAGGCCGACAGGGCCTCGAAAAACGCGGCCGCATCGGCTTCTATGACCAAATGCGGTTGAACCGTGGGTTTCTGCATTTCCGCCTTATCCGCATCCACGCAGACCAGTTTGCCGCCCCGCGCGAAAAACTCGTAGTTGTAACTCGTCTGACGGATATTGTTGCGCGAACCGACCGAAAGGACCAAGTCCGCGTTCTGCAACGCGAAATTACCGCTCCGGCTGCCCAACGTGCCGATACGTCCCGCAAAACAAGGATGTTCCTCATAGAGCATATCCATGCCGTTGAACGTGCCCAAGGCCGGCATCGGCATTTTTTGCAGAAAGGCATAGAGTTTTTCTTGCGCACCGCTGATACGGATGCCGTTGCCGGCTATCAGCACCGGGCGTTCGCAGGCGTCGAGCAATTCAAACAGCCGCTGCATGGATGATGGTTCCGGCCGCTTGCAGGCGATTTTCTCCGGGGCGGCCTCCGCATCCAACGCGGCCGCATCCACCAAAGCCCCCTGTATATCCATCGGCACGTCTATCCATACCGGGCCGGGGCGGCCTGACAGGGCGGTGTGCACCGCCTCGTCCAATATCCGCCGCACGTCTTCCGCCCTGCGGATTTGCGCCGCGTACTTGACCAACGGTTTAACCACCGATATGATATCCACTTCCTGGTCGCCGAGCTGCCGCAGGCGCAAATCCGGACACGCTGCAATCGTGGTGGTCTGCTTGACCTGTCCTGATATATACAACACGGGGATTGAATCCGTCCATTGCCCCATAACGCCCGTCAGCGTGTTCAGGCCGCCCGGCCCCGTCGTGATGTTGACCACGCCCAAGCGTTTGCCCGCCCGCACATAACCTTCGGCCGCGATGGCGCACGCCTGCTCGTGATGGCAACACGTATAGGCCAGCCCGCTCTGACACACGGCGTCGTTCAGGTGCATGGCACCGCCGCCCGTAATCAGGAACACACGCTCCACGCCGTAGACTTCTTTGAGTCGCTTGAAAATATAGTCGCTCGCTCTCATTTGTCGTACAATAAGCAATTCCTATCCAAAGTATCCTGAATGCCCGCATACCAGGCGTAAAGCTGCGCCACGGCTTCGTCCACGGGCGTAAAGCGCAGGCCGTCGCCCATTTCGGCCCGCAGACGCGCGTTGCTGCCCGTATAGGGCATCCCCTCGCCCGGAGCGGCCACCTGTATCGGCAGGGCCTTGCCCGACAGCGCCACGACCTTTTGCGCCAACGCCAACAGCGAAGACACCTCATCGGGCGTGACGTTGTAAGCCTTGTGTTTCGGCTTGTTTTCGATGAACCACGCCAAAACCGGCGCCAGGTCTTTGACATATATATAACTGAACGCCCTGTCCTGCCGCAACGTGACCGGCAAATCGAACAGCGTCTTGCAGATGGCGTTGGAGATAAACCTAATCGCGTAGTCTTCGTATGGGCCGAAGATGCCGAAAATGCGCAAATCCACGATGTCTTCCGGGCAATGCGCCATATACTGGCCGCAGACGTATTTGTTGTAGCCGTGTTCGTCGGCCGGCACATGACGCCCGAAATAATCCTCGCTCATCATCGGTTCGTAGTGCCGCATATCGTAGATGGCGCCCGAGCCGAGGTTGAGGATACGGCCGCAACGGTCGGCGTGACGCACCAAGTTGAAGAAAATACGGTTGTTCGTGAAAAAGAGGTTCGTCTGGTCGGGCGCGTTCCGATGCCCCGGCTTCACGGCCGCGTGAATGACGGCGTCGAAGCGGTGCTTGGCGAAATAGGCATCCGTGCTGCCGGTGTCCGACAAATCCAGCTCCGCGTGCGAGGGCGCATACAATTCATAGGCTTGGGAAAGGCAACTTTCCCGCAGGTTCCGTCCTATGAAACCGCTACCGCCGGTGAGCAGGATTTTCTTCATTTCAGATGTATATATTTATCTATCTGTTCGACGCAAAGTCCGTAAACGTCGGCCGTGCGGTAACGCTTGTACCAATCCACGGTCAATTCGACGGTCTGCGCCAGGTTCAGACGGGGCCGCCAACCCAAACGGTAACGCGCCTTGCTGATGTCGAGCATCAACAGTTGGGCTTCGTGCACGGCATCGGGCTCCGACAGGTCTTGCAGCCTGCCTTGGCCGTAGGCCTTTACGATGGCTTCGGCCACCTCCCATACCGTGGTGACGCCCGTGGTTTCGGGGCCGAAATTCCAACCCTCGCAGTAGCGCGTGGGCTCCTCCCACATCTTTTGCGCCAACAGCAGGTAGCCGCCCAGCGGTTCCAACACGTGCTGCCACGGACGCACCGCCTTGGGGCTGCGGATGCCGATCGGTTGGCCGGCCTCCAAGGCCCGGATGCAGTCGGGCACGATGCGGTCGGCCGCCCAGTCGCCCCCGCCGATGACGTTGCCGGCGCGGACGCTCGCCACGCTCTTGCCGTGCTGGCCGTACTGTCCGGGGTTGAAGAAACTGCGCCGCCAACTGCTGATGGCGATTTCGGCCGCGCCCTTGCTGCTGCTGTAAGGGTCGTAGCCACCCATCGGCTCATTCTCGCGGTAGGCCCATATCTGTTCCTTGTTCTCGTAGCATTTGTCGGTCGTCACCATAACGGCCACCTTGACGCTCGGCGTGGCGCGCACGGCCTCCAACACGTGAACCGTGCCCATGACGTTGGTTTCGTAGGTCTCCGCCGGGCATTCGTAGGAAAGCCGCACCAACGGCTGGGCGGCCAAGTGGAACACGATTTCGGGGCGGTATTCGGCGAACACGGCCTTGACCTGCGCCGCATCGCGGATATCCACGCGCAAATCGGCCTTGAGCTTACCGCCTATGCCCGAAAGCACGTAGTTGTCGCGTTCGGAGCCGGGATCCAAAGCCAGGCCGACCACCTCCGCACCCATTTCGTGCAGCCAAATGGCGAGCCAACTGCCCTTGAAGCCCGTATGCCCCGTCAGCAAGACCCGCTTGCCTTTATAGAAATG
>CAMWIS010000135.1 GCA_947174375.1 uncultured Bacteroidales bacterium | reverse complement strand
CGGCATCCAAGGCCCGGAGCGCGTTGCGCAACGTCTTGCGCCGCTGGCCGAACGCGGCCTTGACCACCTTGAGGAACAGCGCCTCGTCGCAGGGCAGACGGTAGTCGGCCTTGCGGATAAGCCGGATGACGCCGGAGCGCACCTGCGGCGGCGGGTTGAACTCGCAGGGCTCCACGGTAAACAGGTATTCGGCCTCGTAGAACGCCTGCACCCAAACGCTCAGGATGCCGTAGGTCTTGCTGCCCGGCCCCGCCGCCACGCGTTCGGCCACCTCCTTCTGGAACATACCCGAGATGACGGGGATACGGTGGCGGCATTCCACGGCCTTGAACAGAATCTGCGACGAGATATTGTAAGGATAATTGCCTATCAGACAGAACGGTTGACCCTCAAACAACGTGCTTAAATCCAGTTTCAGGAAATCGGCGGACAACAGCTGCCCGTCGGTCGTCTTGTCGGGATAGGTGGCCTGCAGGTAGGCCACGCTCTCGCGGTCGAGCTCCACCATGTGGACGCGGCGGCCCGGCAGTTGCCACAGAAACTGCGTCAGGATACCCATGCCGGGGCCTATCTCCAAAATATCGGACGGGAAGGCGGTGTCTTCTACCGTGCGGGCGATGCGCTCGGCCACGGCCGCATTGCGCAGGAAATGCTGTCCCAAGGATTTCTTGGCCTGAACCGGCGAGGATGGACGGAACGGACGGGCGGATTTCATAGATCGGTGGTTTTATCAGCGTTTGACATGGCCCGCAGGCTGCGGTAGCGTTCCACGGCCTGGGGCGCGAGCAGGGAGGACGGAAAGCGCGTGAAGAGTTCGCGGCAGGCTTCCATGGCCTTGTCCCGCCGACCCAAGGCCTCGTAACAGGCCGAAGCCTGCAACAGCGCGTCGTCGGCCCAAAGGGAGGCGGGTTGCCCGGCCGGCTGCCGATAGACGCGCTCCAAGGCCGCCAGGGCGGCTTCTATCGAGTCGGTCTGCCGGTAGATCTGCGCCTTCTTGTAGTACACGTCGTCGTGGAGCTGGCTTTCGCCCGGCATCCGGAGCACGCTGTCCAACACCTGCAGGGCGGGCGCGTACAGCCGGCGGTAGGTCAGCGCGTCGGCGCGCGCCACACGGCGCAGGCCGGCATAGGTGCTGTCGGCGTTGTTGTTTTCCTTTATCAGCAGCGAGAGTTCCATGGCGTCGTTGGCGATGAGCTTGGACGTGGCCGCGCGCAGAACCTCCAGCTGCGACAGCGCCCATTCGAACTCGCCAACATAGTAGGAGAGCCGCGCCGTCTGCAACTTGGCGTAGAAGCCGACGTCGTCCTGCTTGAAGTCCTTTTCCACCTGCGCGTAGAGCAACATGGCGTCCCACGTCTTGCCCATGAACAACAGCATATCGGCGTATTCGGTCTTCATCTCCGCCCGGCGGCGCGCCGTCACGCGCCCCTGCGCGATGCAACGTTCCATCAGGGCTTCGGCCGCCGTGTCCTCGTGCGTGTAGTAAGCGTATATACGTGCGAGGTTGCGCGCCACGGGCCACAGCTGCGGGTCGGCGGCCGCCTGCGGGCTCTGCCGCCACAGCGTTTCGTAGTCGGCCTTGAGCCGCGCGAGTTCCGCGCTGTCGGTCAGGCGGCCCTGCTCCAGGCGGCGGAATTGCAGGCCGAGCAGTTCCTGGCGCGCCGCCCGCCGGACGTCCGGCAGATAGTCGTCGGGGCGCTCCTCCGCCTGCGCCGACAGGTTCTCCAGGGCGGCGACGGCCACGGCATCGGCGCCGTTGTCGATGATTAGACGGATGGTTTCCAACAGCTTGACCCCGCCGTCGTAGTGGAAGTCCTTGAAGGCGGCGGCCATGCGGAGGGCCTCTTCATAGTCGCCGTCCTGCAAGGCCACCCAACGGAGCCATTCGGCCACCTCGCGGTTCAGCGGGTCTTTCTGCCAATAGGCGTAAAGGGCTTTTTTAAGACGGAAAGCCGGGGATTGGGCGGTGGCCGCCGCCGGGGCGGCCTGATAGAAATACGCCTGCCAGTCGGCCTCGATTTGCGCCATAGCCTCTTCGTAGCCGCCCCCTTCCCGCTTGGGCTGGACGAAGCACAGGGCCTCCGCCGTCATGCGGTCCATCTGCCCGAGGTGCAGGTAGGCCTTGAACAGCTCGTAGGCAAACGGCAGGCAGCCGTCGGCCTGAGCCGACGGCTGCGCCCGACGCCCCGCCTCATAAAGCGCGGCGCTGTAGCGCGCGGTACCGGACTGCGTCCAAAGCGCCTCCGACAGCTCGTCGAGGCTGACGCCGGCCCCCACGCCGCCCTGCGTCCAATAGTCGTCCACGGCCTGCGAAAAGGCCTTCTGCGCTTTGGACGCGGCGCCCTGCGCCAGGTAGATTTGTCCCAAATCCACGCGGTACCGCGCACCGGCTTGCGGCAGGCCGTCGCGCCCGCCTTTGGCGGCCGACCGCATCTGCCGCAAGGCCAATGCCTCGGCCTCCTTGTAGCGGTCGAGTTTCAACAAAACTTCCAGATATTGGCGGTAGAGGACGGGGTTGGGGTCTTGCGCGTAGGCCGAGGCATACAGCGCCGCCGCTTTCTCGTAGTCGCCGCTTTGCGCCAGACGCGCGGCCACCTGCCACGTGTTGCCGTCCGGCGGCGTCCCGGCCGCCGTCACCGGCGCAAGCCGGCCCGTCGGGTCACCCGGAATCCCTGCGGAAACGGGGCCCAACACGCACAGAAAAGTATATATAAGTATCCCGCCTGACCTCATCGGGGACTTAAATCCGGTCGAAGCCCGTAAACTCCGCCAAGGCCTTGGGAATGCGGATGCCGTCGGCGTCCTGATGGTTCTCCAACAGGGCGGCCACGATACGCGGCAGGGCGATGGCGCTGCCGTTGAGCGTATGCGGCACCACGGTCTTGCCGTTGGCGTCCTTGTAACGCAGCTTCATACGGTTGGACTGATAGGTCTCGAAATTGGACACCGAGCTCACTTCCAGCCAACGCTTCTGCGCGGCCGAGAACACCTCGAAATCGAACGTCAGCGCGGAGGTGAAGCTCATGTCGCCGCCGCAGAGCCGCAGCACGCGGTAAGGCAGTTCCAGCTCCTCGATGAGCCCGCCCACGTGACGGCACATCTCCTCCAGGGCCTGGTAAGACACTTCGGGTTTCTCGATGCGCACGATCTCCACCTTGTCGAACTGGTGGAGGCGGTTGAGGCCGCGCACGTCCTTGCCGTAGGAGCCGGCCTCGCGTCGGAAGCAGGCCGAATAGGCGGCGTTCTTGACGGGCAGGTCTTTTTCCGAGAGCATGACATCGCGGTAGAGGTTGGTGACGGGCACCTCGGCCGTGGGAATCAGATACAGGTTGTCGAGCCCCACGTGATACATCTGCGCGTCCTTGTCGGGCAGCTGGCCCGTGCCGTAGCCCGACGCCTCGTTGACCACGAGCGGCGGCATGATTTCCAGGTAGCCGGCCTTGGTAGCCCGGTCGAGGAAGAAATTGATGAGCGCGCGTTGCAGACGGGCGCCCTTGCCCTTATAGACGGGGAAACCCGCCCCCGTGATCTTGTTGCCGAGTTCGAAGTCGATGAGCTGGTATTTGGCGGCCAGCTCCCAGTGCGGCAGCGCGTCGGCGGGCAGGGCGGGGATTTCGCCCACCTGCCGTTCCACGTGGTTGTCTTCGGCCGTGCGGCCTTCGGGCACCGACTCGTGCGGCGTGTTGGGAATCGTATAAAGCAGGCGTTTCAACTTCTCGTCGCAGTCGTTGAGCTGCTGCGTCAGGGCCTTGGCCTGTTCCTTGAGCGTGCCGGTCTGCGCGGAGAGCGCCTGCGCCTCCTCCTTGCGGCCCTGCCCCATCAATGCGCCGATTTCCTTGGCGGCCTTCTTGCTCTGCGCCAGGCAGGCGTCCAGCTCCTGCTGCGTCTTGCGACGGAGCCCGTCCGTGTCCAAAACCTCCTTGATGACGGCTTCCGCCTGCGCGAAATGTTTCTTTTGCAATTTCCGGACGACTTCCTGCGTCTGCTCCCGGATGACTTGAAGTTGTAGCATATATT
>CAMWIS010000134.1 GCA_947174375.1 uncultured Bacteroidales bacterium | reverse complement strand
AAACTTATAGCGATCATTTTCGCTATTGCTTGGTTTACAAAATGTCAATGAACTTAATCTATCATAAAGATAGGTTCGCACGTTGCCGACTGATCTCTCTTTCGGCCCGTTTTGGCGAAAAGGACTGCAAAGGTACAACCTTTTTCTGAAACCACCAAATCCCGCAAAAAAAATTTAAAAACTTTTCCGCGGTCTTCTTACCGGCTCCCCCTCTTTTCACCTCGTCCGTCAATGAACTTTCGTTTTCTGAATCGCACTCGTCGTTCCGAAAACGGGTGCAAAGGTACGACCTTTTTTCAGAACTGCAAACTTTTTTTAACTTTTTTTTGTTACTTTTTTACAAATAGGCCTTACAGCATACTATAAGGCCGTTTTTATTCCTAACTTTTTTTGCCGTTTTTGGACTTGGAAGCGCTTTTTTGCAAAAATTTGACCCTTTTCGCCTCCGGAAATCGCTCGATGGCATAGCGCAACATTGTGCGCGGCATCCGCTTAAATCTGTCATTTTCAACAAGAAAAGCCGTTTCAGCGTCTTCCGAGATCCGTTTCCCGACCTCGCGCAACATCCATCCGCAGGCCTTATGTATCAGGTCGTGAGGATGTTGCATAAACTTATCGACGATGCGGAACGTGGGTTCGGCCTGCCCTTCCCGGATGAAAGCATAGGTGGCCACGA
The DNA here is from genome assembly GCA_947174375.1 of uncultured Bacteroidales bacterium. GTDB lineage: Bacteria > Bacteroidota > Bacteroidia > Bacteroidales > P3 > CAMXAS01. Next base: position 3,364 of record CAMWIS010000134.1, on the reverse strand, counting down.
TGGCGATCCGCTGCGCCCACAGGTCGGGCCGCCGCGCCCAATCGTACAGGATGGACGCCTGGCCTTTGTACAACGCATAGGCGCCCACGATATCCGGCGCCGACAAATCGACCAAGTCCCAGTTGTTGATACCGGCCGTATGCGCCGTGTACAACGCATAACAGGCCGCGATGTCGGCTTCCCGCCGCTTTTTGAGCGCGGCCTGCATCCGCATCTTGAGCATCAACAGCGCACACAGGCGCATTTCGTGCTGCGGATGCGCCAACATCGCCGCCCAATCGGCATCGGTACAACGGGCAACGTACCGCTTGGCGAGGGTGCGCGTCTGCGGCACCGTAACGCCATAGAAGCTATCGCCGGCGCCATACTGACCGGGGGCGGTCTTGAAGAAAGACTGCAGGATGCGCCGTTTTTCGGGGCCGTTGGCACGGGCGGCGGCCGCGAAATCGGCCTCCAACGCCCGGACGACCGCCGACACGGCGGGCTTAGCTTTGGACTTGGCTGCGGGCTTGGGCGTATCCACCCAGCCTTCGCGTTGCAACAAGGCGTCCAAGCGGGGTTCACGCCCACGGAAGGCTATATACATATCCATCGCGTCGCGGCCGCCGCCCTGAGAGAGCACGGCCTGACGGAAACGGGCGGCCGTGGCCGCGTCGAACAGGCCGTTTTCCAAAAACAGCCCGAACGCATCGGCATCCAGCACCTCCGCCCACTTGTAGCCATAGTAGCCGGCCGCATAACCGCCGCTGAAGATATGCGAGAACTGCACGCTCATATTGGTTTTGGGCACGGGCGGAAACAGTTCCAAAGCCGCCACCGCCTTGCGCTCGAACGCGGCCACGGCCTTGACCTCCGCCGGCGCCGCCAACGTATGCCAAGCCATATCCAGCGTGGCGAACGACAGCTGACGCACCGCATTGTAGCCGCCCATGAAACGCCGCGACGCCCGCAGGCGTTCGACCGTCTTGGCCGGCAAGGGCTTGCCCGTGGCCTCGTGCCGCGCGAACAAATCCAAGAACGGCTTTTCAAACGCCCAGTTCTCCATGAACTGCGAGGGCAACTCCACGAAGTCGCGCGGCACCCGCGTACCGGACAGCCCGCCGTAGCGGCAGTCGCTCAACAGCGCGTGCAGGCCGTGGCCGAACTCGTGCAGGAACGTCTGCAACTGCGAGAACGTCAACAGGCTGTCGCCATCCGGGCGCGGCGGCTCGAAATTGAACACCAGCTGGACGAGCGGGCGCACCTCTTGCTGACCGTCGGGGCGCGACTGCCCGCGGAACGTCGTCATCCAAGCGCCGCCCTGCTTGGACGGCCGCGCGTAAAAGTCAAGGTACAACAGCCCCATGAAGCGTGCGCCGTCGAACACCGCATAGACCGCCACGTCGGGATGATACAGCGGCACGTCCGTCACGCGCTCGAAGCGCAGGCCGTAGAGTTTCTCCGCCAGCGCGAACACGCCGCCGCGCACGGCCTGCAACGGGAAATAGCGCCGCAGTTTCTCTTCTTCTATATTATAATGTAGCTTACGCCATTTTTCGGCATAAAACGACACATCCCAGGCCTGCAACTTGCCATCCAACCCTTCCCGCCGCGCGAAAGCCTCCAAGTCCGCCAGCTCCCGCCGCGCGGCCGGCAAAGCCGCCCGTATCAGCGTATCCAAGAAGCCGTGCACGCGGGCGGGCGTGCCGGCCATACGGTGCTCCAACGCATAATCGGCATAGGTCGCGTAGCCCAACAGATGCGCCAACCCGGCCCGCAGGGCGACAATCCGCCGCACGACCGCCTCGTTGTTGCAGTCGTTCGGATGAAAGGCCACCCGCTGCCGCGCCTCGTACATCCGCCGGCGCAGGCCGCGACAAGCCGCCTGCTTCATCAGCGGGAAATAACAGGGCTCGCTCAGGTCGAACAGCCAGCCGGCCCGCCCCTGCCGCTCCGCCTTGCGGCGCGCGGCCGCCAACAGCCCTTGCGACAGCCCTTCCGTTTCGGTCTCATCGGCCGTCACATAGGCATAGGCTGCCTTGTCTTTCAACACATGATGGCCGAAGCGCTGCCCCAAGTCGGCCAGTTCCTCGCTCAACGCCCGGTAGGTCTCGCGGTCGGCATCCGACAGCAAGGCGCCGTTGCGCACGAACGACTGATAGGTTTTGTCCAGCAACTGCCACGCCTCTTCATCCAAGCCGGCGGCCGCGCCCCGGTCGGCCACCGCCGCATCGTAAACGCGCTTCAGGCGGGCGAACAGCACCTTGTCTAACGTCATATCGTTTTCGTAGCGTGTCAACCGCGACAACACCTGTTCCGCAATCCGCTCCAACGCCTCCGTGTGGTCGGTCTCCAAGAGATTGAAAAACACGTCGCACACGCGGTCCAACAACTGCCCCGCCGTATCCAGGGGGGCCACCGTATTCCAAAACGTCGGTTCGGCCTTATCCTCCCTAATCCGCACGATGTCGGCCCGCGCCGACGCGATGGCCTGCTCGAAGGCCGGCAGGTAGTCGGCGTCTTGGATTTGATGGAAAGGCGGTGCACCATAGGGCGTGCGCCACGGCTGCAACAGGATATTGGCTTGAGACTTCTTCATGGTATTCAGCTTATCGGGGCGGCCACGCGGCCGTCACCGTCACACAAATTTAGGCATTTCAATACAAGTATCACAGGTTTTCCGTATATTTGTATGGTATTTAATCCGTAGCATCATGGCAAACTATCGACAATCTTGCAAATGGAGCAGTTTTACCATCGCCGTGACGGTGCTCGTGATTGGCATCGTGGGACTGTTGGGATGCTTCAATTCGCCGAGGGAACGCGACGTGTGGATTCACTTCCTCGTGCGCTTCCTGTTGCCCGTTTTAGTAATTTGCGGCATCTATTACAGCCCGCTGTTCATAGAGGTCAACCATACGCACCTCTATATCACGCGCCTGCTGCGCAAGAAAGCCATCGCGCTTTCGGACATCGAATCGGTATCGCGCTACGAACGCACGATGAACTTCGTCCGTTATTGCGGCGGGGGCGGCTTCTTCGGCTTTTGGGGCTGGTACCATAACCAGGAACTCGGTAAGTTCTTCGTCTATGCCACCCGGCTCGACCAGCTGGTCTTAGTCAAGCTCAAATCCGGCCGTAAGTACGTGCTCTCGTGCGAGAACGCGGACAAGATGGCCGACGCCATCAACCATTACCTTTATTTACAAAAACATTCGTTATGAAAAAGTACGTTTGCGTTGTATGCGGCTACGTGTACGACCCCGCCGCCGGCGACCCCGACTCGGGCATCGCGCCCGGCACCCCGTTTGAATCCCTGCCCGACGATTGGATTTGCCCGCTCTGCGGCGTAGGAAAAGACCAGTTCGAGGTGCAGGAGTAAGGG
>CAMWIS010000133.1 GCA_947174375.1 uncultured Bacteroidales bacterium | reverse complement strand
CCGGTTTCAACGCTGAGGCGGGCGGCGGCCGGCACGCTGACGCTTCCGGTGCGCGTCAAGGTACAGGAGCGATGGGCGCGGCTCGACCGGCGGAAAGACGATTATCTGACAGGTTGTTGGGAAGATACGGGCAAGGCGATGCGCGTTCACGCGTTGGCCGAGGTCAGCGTGCCGGCCGAGGGGGCGGCGGGGTAGGCCGGCGGCAGCGCGGAGAAAGCGGGGCAGCCGCAACCGCCGCCCCCGGACGCGTTGCGTCCGCCGCCCGGCAGGTAATACCGCTGCTGGCTGCAGGCGGTCGCCGTCAGACATAAAGCGGCTATTATCAGGCTGATATTCAGTGCGTGCCTAAAAGTTCCAGTCGGGTTCGAAAAAAAAGCGTTTTTCATAGGGCTAAACTTGTTGAAAGGGCTTCTCTATTTGAGGCAAAAATACTACCTTTGCAACAGAAAACAAATATTTGTCCGACAAAACAATTCTCAAGTTCTATGAAATTGGATACAAGCAAATTCGTAGGCGAATGCCTGACTTACGACGATGTTCTTTTGGTGCCGGCCTATTCGGAAGTATTGCCGCGGGAAGTGGATACGACCACGTATTTCACGCGCAACATCAAACTGAATATCCCGTTGGTATCGGCCGCCATGGACACCGTGACCGAATCGGCCTTGGCCATTGCCATCGCGCAGGAAGGCGGCATAGGCGTGCTGCATAAAAACATGAGTATCGAAGCGCAGGCGGAGGAAGTAAGACGCGTAAAACGCGCCGAAAACGGCATGATTACCGACCCGATTACGATTGACGACGCGGCCACCGTGGCCGATGCGCTGCAAATGATGAAGCAGTTCCATGTGGGCGGTATCCCCGTTGTGGATAAGACGAAAAAACTCGTCGGTATCGTGACGAACCGCGATATGCGTTTTGAACGCAACTACAAACGCAAAATCAAGGAAGTGATGACGAAAGAGGTCATCACGGCCACGGGGCGGATTTCGTTTGACAAGGCCGCGCAGATCTTGCAGGAACACCGCATTGAGAAACTGCCGGTCGTGGATAAGAACGGCAAGCTCGTGGGCTTGATTACGTACCGCGACATCATGAGCCTCAAATCCAAACCGATGGCCTGCAAGGACGACCAGGGCCGTTTGCGTGTGGCCGCCGGCATCGGCATCACGGCCAATACGTTCGAACGCGCCGAGGCCTTGGTTGAAGCCGGTGTGGACGCGTTGGTCATCGACACGGCGCACGGGCATACCAAGGGCGTCATCGACGCGGCCCGTCAGTTGCGCAAGAAATGCAAGGGCGTGGATTTGATTGTCGGCAATATCGCCACGGCCGAAGCCGCGGTGGCCTTGGCCGAAGCCGGTGTGGACGCCGTCAAGGTCGGTATCGGCCCGGGCTCCATCTGTACCACGCGCGTCGTGGCCGGTATAGGCGTGCCGCAGTTGAGTGCGGTCTATCAGGTGGCGCAGGCGTTGAAGCCCTATAAGATTCCTTTGATTGCCGACGGCGGTATCCGTTATTCGGGCGATGTCGTCAAGGCGATTGCGGGCGGCGCGTCGTCGGTCATGGCCGGTTCGTTGTTCGCCGGTACCGAAGAAGCGCCCGGCACGACGATTATCTTCGAAGGCCGTAAGTTCAAGTCCTACCGCGGCATGGGTTCGGTGGAAGCCATGCAGTCGGGTTCCAAAGACCGCTATTTCCAGGATATGGAAGAGGATGTCAAGAAACTCGTGCCGGAAGGCATCGTGGGCCGTGTGCCCTACAAGGGTCTGATGTCGGAAGTGCTGTTGCAGTTGATCGGCGGGCTCCGTGCCGGTATGGGCTATACGGGTTCCAAGAACATCGCGGCCTTGCAGAAAGCCAAGTTCATCCGCATTACGCCGGCCGCCGTTATCGAAGGCCATCCGCACGACATCACGATTACGCAGGAAGCGCCCAACTACTCTAGACGGTAGTCGGACGTAAATGAAAGGAAAAGTCGTTTCAAGAGCATAAAACGATGAAAAATATGAAGAGAATAGGAGGCGGCATCTTGCTGTTGTTTACGGCGCTCTGTACGTTGCAGGCGCAGGTGTCGGACAACGACGTGCTGTTGATTGTCGGCGACGATACGACGACGGTGGGGGCGTTTACCCGAATGCACGCCAAGAACGCCAAGCAGACGCAGGGCATTTCGTACCAGCAGAGTTTGCGGGACTATCTGGATTTGTATGTCATTTTCCGATTGAAAGTCAAGGCGGCCGAGGATGCCGGTTTCGACACGTTACCGGTTATTCAGGACGAATTGTATAACTACCGGGCGCAGGCGGCCGAACCTTATATGATGGATGCCGATATGAAAGAGCGTTTGGTTTTGGAAGCTTATGACCATTTCGGTTATGATGTCCACGCACGGCATATTTTGTTCGCATTGTCGGAAAACGCCGCGCCGTCCGATACGCTGAAGGCTTACAAACTGGCCATGTCGGTGCGGGATTCGATTTTGAAAGGGGCGGATTTCGCGCAGATGGCCTATCGGCATTCGGACGAAGTCGCGCGGCGAAAGAAACGCGGGGCGGTCGCGTTTACGGGCCGGGAAGGCGATTTGGGCTATTTCACGTCTTTCGGTATGGTGTATCCGTTCGAACATGCCGTATATAATATGAAAGTCGGCGAAATCTCAAAGCCGTTGCGCACGCGTTTCGGCTATCATATCATCCAACTGTTGGACAAGCAGAAGGCGTTGGGCAAGGTGTCCATCGCGCATATCTTGGTCAAGGAAACGGCGGCCGATACGACCGAAGGCGCCAAGGCGGCCGTCAAGGACAAGATAGACGAAGCTTACGACCGTTTGGAACAGGGGGATGCATTCGAAGCCACGGCGCGTTATTATTCGGAAGACGCCGCCACGGCGGAAAAGGGCGGGCTGTTGCCGGAATTTACCGTCAACCGTATGATGCCGGAAGTTGTTGCGGCGGTTTACGGTTTAAAGCCGGAGACCTATTCCAAGCCGATTCATACGCGTTTGGGTTGGCAGATTATCTATTTATACAACGCGACCGGCGTTGAGAGTCTGGAAACTTTGCGGCCGGAAATCGAATACCGGATCCGCACGAACCGGGATGTCCGCGCCGAAATGCCGTTGCAGAGTTTCGCGCAAAAGTTGATGCGGGAGTATGGCATGAAGGAAAATCAGGACGTTTACACAACGTTTGTGAAAACCTTGGTGACCGACGATATCCTCAAGGGCCGTTGGGTGTATGATGCCACGAATAAATTCTATCAGAAGACGTTGTTCGTTTACGATGGCAAAAGCGTGCCGCTGAGCGATTTTGCGCAATATCTTTTTGAAAAACAACGTGCGGCCAATGATGGCACAAAGGAAACGGTGGTTCATAAGCATTACGAACTCTACAAAAATTCCTATGCGTTCCAGGACGAAATTCAAAAATTGGATAGAAAGTATCCGGAATTCAAGGAACTGATGGATGAATACCGCGACGGCATCTATCTATTCGAGATGATGAACGAGCGGGTTTGGGCCAAGGCGTCCTTGGATACGGCCGGTTTGGAAGCGTTCTACGAGGAACACAAGGCGAACTATATGTGGCCGAAGAAGGCCGATGCCGTGCTGGTTATTTACGATGTACGCGAGGCGGAGACGGACAAGGTGCGCAAATGGATTACCAAGGCTTATGCGTCCGGCAAGACGGATGCGGCGCAGCTGCAGAAAGAGGCCGACAAGAAATTCGGCGCCGGTGCCGTCCGCGTGGAGGAAGGGCAGTATGCGCCCGGTGAAAGTCTGTTCTTGGACCGTATTGCGTGGGAAGAGGGTGTTTCCAACGATATCCTGTCGGGCGAAAGCCTGAAGGCTTTTGCCATCATCCGCGGCATTATACCGGAAAAACAGAAGCAATTGGAAGAGGTAAGGGGGATTGTCATCACCGATTACCAGAACTATCTGGATACGATGTGGGTCAGGGAATTAAGGGCGCGTTATCCGGTTTTGATCAACGAATCCCTGTTCAGAAGACTCAATGGACGCTAAACGACGCATGATATACGGAGGCTTCCGG
>CAMWIS010000132.1 GCA_947174375.1 uncultured Bacteroidales bacterium | reverse complement strand
CCCGTGAATAGAAAACTATATAATTACTTACCGATATGAGCAACGAAAAATTGTTTGCGGAATTTCCTCCCGTTAGCACGAAAGAATGGGAAGATGTGATTACCAAAGACTTGAAAGGAGCCGACTACGAAAAGAAGCTGGTTTGGAAAACCGGTGAAGGCTTCAACGTCAAACCGTACTATCGCAGCGAAGACCTCGAAGCCTTGGGTTACCTGCAGTGCGAACCCGGTCAGTTCCCCTACCTGCGCGGCGAAAAGGCCGAAGGCAACGACTGGGAAATCCGTCAGGACTTTCATGTTCAAGATATCAAGGCGGCCAACGCGCTGGCGGCCGAAGCCGTTAAACGCGGCGTGAAGGGCGTGGGCCTGTGCGCCAAGGGCGTGGAAACGGCCGAACAGATGGCGCAACTGCTCCACGGCATCGACCCGATGACGACGGCCATCCACTTCATGTGCTCCAAGTCGTTCGGCAAGACGCTGGACTTGTTTGTGGCCTATCTGAAAGCCAACAAGATTGACCCGGCGAAGGTCAAGGGTTCGGTAGCGTTCGACCCGATTGCGTTCGCGCTCAAACACGGCGAATTTTACGAAAGCTACGCCAAGAACATCGAAGAAGCGAAAGCCCTGTTCGCCCGCTTTACGAAAGAGTTGCCGCTGTTCCGCCTCGTGAGCGTGAAAGCCGGTATGCTCCACAACAGCGGCGCGACGATTACGCAGGAGTTGGGCATGGGCCTGGCCTGGGCCAACGAATACCTCGGCGCGCTGACCGATGCCGGTCTGAGCGTGGATGAAGTGGCGCCCCGCCTGACGTTCTCGTTCTGCACGGGCTCCAACTACTTTATGGAAATAGCCAAACTGCGCGCCGCCCGTATGCTGTGGGCGCAGATTGTGGCGCAATACAAGCCGGCCAAGGAAGAATCGGCCGCGGCTTTCATCCACTCGTCGGCTTCGGCTTGGAACAAGTCGATCTACGACCCGTATGTAAACCTGCTCCGCTCCACGACCGAGACGATGAGCGCGGCCATCGGCGGCGCCAACTCGATTCACGTGAGCAACTTTGACGAAGCCTACCGCAAGCCGGACGAATTCGGTTCGCGTATCGCGCGCAACCAGCAGATTATCCTGAAAGAGGAATCGTTCATGGATAAAATCGTGGATCCGGCCGCCGGCTCGTACTATATCGAAAACCTGACCGACTCGATTGCCCGCTACGCTTGGGAACAGTTCCTCGCCATAGAGGAAAAGGGCGGTTTCGCCAAGGCCGTGGAAGCCGGCTACATCCAAGACGAAGTGGCCCGCAGCGCGGCGCAACGCGATGCCGACCTCGCCTCCCGCAAACTCGTTCTGACGGGCGTTAACCAATACCCGAACCTGAACGAAAACATGGCCAAGGAAATCGAAGAAACGCACTGCGGCTGCGGTTGCGGCTGCAAGGCCGGCGCTTTCAAGACGCTGAAGCCCTACCGTGGCGCGGCGGCTTTCGAAGCCCTGCGTCTGCAGACGGAAAAGAGCGGCCGTCGTCCGAAGGTGTTCCTCTTGACCTACGGCAACCTGGCGATGCGCAAGGCGCGTGCCGGCTTCGCCACCAACTTCTTCGGTTGCGCGGGTTACGAAATCATCGACAACGCCGGCTTCAAGACGGGGGCCGAAGGCGCCAAAGCCGCCCTCGCCGCCAAGGCCGACATCACGGTGCTGTGCAGCAGCGACGACGAATACGCCGAATTGGTAGCGGCGGCCGTTCCGGAGCTGAAGGGCAAGACGCACATCGTGCTCGCCGGCTACCCGAAAGAACAGCTCGACGCGTTCAAGGCGCAGGGTGTGGAAGAATTCATCCACGTCCGCTCCAACGTACTGGACGTATTGACGGCGTTCCAACAGAAACTCATGAAGTAAAAGCGGTTCGCCGCGCCGCCTTACACACGGCCGGAATCGCACGGAAAGGCAGCCCGCACGGGCTGCCTTTTTTTAACCGCCCGACGACAAAACCTGTGGTATGAACTTTTTTGAAATCATTTTGCTGTGTGCGGCCCTGTCGCTGGACTGCTTCACGATTTGCCTGATTTACGGCGCGCAACGCGCGGCCTACCGCCAACAGCTCCGCGCGGGCGAAAGCGACCCGTTCCGCCCCGTCGGCACGGAAATCCTGCGGGTGTGGGCCGTGTTCAGCCTCTACCACCTGCTTATGCTCAGCTTGGGCTATGTGCTCGGCTACGGTGTGCTGCACTATATCGACGTGTTCGACCACTGGATAGCGTTCGGGCTGTTGGCGGCCATCGGCCTCAAAATGATTTTGGAAGCGTTTGACAACAAGCCGCGCAAGACGGAAGTGCACGCGCTCTACGCCTGGTCGTCGCTCCTGCTGTTGGGCCTGGCCACGAGCATAGACGCGTTTGCCGTCGGTATCAGCCTCAGCCTGGCCAAAAGCTCGCTGGCGCTCACCTGCCTCTGTATGCCGTTCGCGCTGTTGGTGTTCGTGACGGGCGGCTGTCTGCTCGGGATGCGGGTCAAACGGATTTCGGTGCGCGCCGTCAACGTAATCGGCGGCCTGATTTTGCTGGGCATCGGCCTGCGCATCCTGCTGGAACACGAATACGGATTTTCTTTATAAACGGTTGACTTGGCTATGAACAATAAAAACTTTTCTTTGGGCGGCCGCCTGTCGGTGACCAAAATATTCCGCTTCGAGATGGCGCACGCGCTGCCGGATTACAACGGCCCCTGCGCCCACCTGCACGGCCACTCCTACCGTTTGGAGGTGACGCTGAGCACGGGCGCGGCGGAAATCCCGACGGAGGGCATGGTCATGGACTTCTCGCAGCTGAAACGGATGGTGGAGGAGACGATTATCGCGCAGGTGGATCACGCGCTGGTATTGGACGAACGCATGGACGCCGCGCTCATCGACGCGCTGCGCAAAGTCAACACGAAATTGGTACTGACGCCGTTTACGCCCACGAGCGAGAACCTTTTGCTGTGGTTTGCGCAGACCATCGCCGACGCCATCGCGCTGCGGCCCGACTGGACGGCGCGCGGGCTGCGGTTGCAGAGACTGCGGCTGTACGAAACGGCCACCTCGTTCGCCGAATGGGAGAATATATAGACGGATAAAACGATATGGATGACATGGAAGATAAGCCGACGGCCAACGGGACGGAGATGAACCCGGAGCGCAAAAGCAATACGGGTATATACTTACTGATATGCGTCGTCGTGGCGGTGCTCGTTTACGTGCTGCTGCCCAACAAGCCCAACCCGTGGCGCGCGTTGCGGGAGCGCAAGCCCGAAGCCGCCTTGCATACGATAGAGGGGTTGGCGCAAGGCTCTTTCTACCGCGTATCGTATTACGACGACAGGCTGACGGACAGCGCGGCCATGACGGGCGATGCTTTTGAAACGGCCCTGCGCCATAGCCTCGACTCGCTGCTGCGCGCGTTCGACCTCCGTTTCTCGCTTTGGGAAGACCGCTCGCTGCTCTGCCGCGTGAACCGCAACGAAGACCCCGAACTCGACACCCTGTTCATCGACCTGTTCGACAAGGCGATGACCGTTTCCCGATGGACGGAGGGCGCGTTCGACATTACGGTGGCGCCCTTGGTAAAAGCCTACGGCTTTGCCAAGGATACGGCGCCGGAGCGCCGTATGTCGGCCGGCCGGCGCGACAGCCTCTTGGCGCGCGTGGGCTATGAAAAAGCGGCCCTCCAAGGCAACCGGCTTGTGAAACGGCACCCCGGCCTGCAATTGGACTTCAACGCCATTGCGCAGGGCTACTGCGCCGACCTCGTGGCCGGCTTTTTGGAGGGCCGCGGCCTGCACCGTTACTTAGTGGACATAGGCGGCGAAATGCGGCTCAAAGGCCATAAGAACGACGGCGCGCCTTGGCAAATCGCCATCGAACGGCCGGCCGACCACGCCACCGCCGACAGACGCATATACCACACCCTGCCGCTGACCGACGCGGCCATCGTCACGTCGGGCAACTACCGCAAATACTTTGAGGAGGACGGACACCGTTTTTCGCATACCATCAGTCCCAAGACCGGCGAACCCGTGCGCGACTCGCTGCTGAGCGCGACCGTCATCTGCGCCGACGCCTGGGAGGCCGACGCCATGGCCACGGCCTTTATGGTCATGGGCTTGGAGGGGACGCGCCGCTATTTGGCCGCCCACCCCGGCCGCTACAAAGTCTTTCTGATTTACGCGCCCTCCGATGGCGCGTTCGGTTTTTGGTC
>CAMWIS010000131.1 GCA_947174375.1 uncultured Bacteroidales bacterium | reverse complement strand
CAAGTCGGCCAAACCCGCCGCCAAGCCTAAGACGGCTTCCAAACCCGCCCCGTCCGGCTACATAGACCCCAACGAACTCATCGACCGCTTCCTGCGTCAGAACGACGACCATATCCTGATACAGGTGGACGAAACGCGCGACTACAGCACGTTCGACCCCGACCACAGCAGCCTGCGCGAAGACTGGAGCATGGGCAGCGAGACGTTGGCGCAACTGTATCTCAAACAGGGCGCGCCCGACAAGGCAATCGAGATTTATCGCTACCTGAGTTTGAAATTTCCCGAAAAAAATCGTTACTTTGCAGGTTTGATACGCGCGGCGGAATCCGCCAAACGCGCTCAATAACGGAAAAAGCGAAATAGATTACTACATAACCCTAAAAAGAAGAGAACCATGGGATTTTACATTTTTATCTCGGTACTGATTTTGATCGTATGCGTGCTTTTGGGCTTGATCGTGCTGATTCAGAATCCGAAAGGCGGTGGCTTGTCCGCTACGTTCGGCGGCCAGGGCAACCAGCTGATGGGCGTTAGAAAAACGGCCGACTTCCTCGAAAAAGGCACTTGGATTTTGGCCTGCGCGCTGCTGTTCCTGAGCCTGATTTCGGCCTATATCATTCCGCGTAACTCGACCAACGCCGGCGGTCCTACGACCGAGCTGACCGTGGACGGCTCGCAGATGGCCCTGCCGACGCAGTTGCCATCCGCTCCGGTGGAAGCTATGCCGGCTGAATAATATCGGTTACTCCAAGCTGAAAAAAAGCCGGCTTTCTTCGGAATGTCGGCTTTTTTTCGTGGAAAATCCTTAACTTTGTTTTCAAACACAAAAACTTAAAGCAATATGTCCGTACTTTCCAACCGCGTGCTGACGATGGCCGCTTCGGCTACGTTGGCTATGAGCAAAAGAAGTCAAGAGATGCAGGCTCAGGGCATCGACGTTATCAATCTGAGCATCGGCGAACCCGATTTCAATACGCCGGAAGTTATCAAGGAAGCCGGTATCGCGGCTATCAAGAACAATTTTACGCACTATCCGCCCGTGCCGGGTTATATGGATTTGCGTCAGGCCATTTGTCAGAAACTCAAACGCGACAACGGCGTGGATTTCGAGCCGAGTCAGATTATCGTCTCCAACGGCGGTAAGCACGCGCTCATCAACGTGCTGTTGGCCATGATCAACCCCGGCGACGAGGTCATCATCCCCGCACCGTACTGGGTATCGTATCCCGAAATGGTCAAGTTTGTGGAAGGCAAGCCGGTGGAGGTTCGCGCCACGATTGAGTCCGACTTCAAGATTACGCCGGCTCAGTTGGAAGCGGCCATCACGCCCAAAACGAAACTTTTGATTTTCAACAGCCCGAGCAACCCGACGGGTATGGTATATACCAAAGCCGAATTGCAGGCGTTGGCCGACGTGTTGAAGAAACACCCGAATGTATATATTCTTGCGGACGAAATCTACGAACTCATCACGTTCGACTGCCCGTTTGAAAGCTTCGCGCAGTTCTCGGAACTCAAAGACCGCATGATTATCATGAACGGTATGTCCAAGGGCTTTGCGATGACGGGCTGGCGTATGGGCTATATCGCGGCGCCCGCCGAAATAGCGGCGGCCTGCAACAAGGTTCAGGGCCAGATGACGTCGGCGGCCTCCTGCATCGCGCAGAAAGCGTCGGTGGCGGCCATGCAGCAAGACCCCAAACAGTCGGCCGACCTCAAGAACATGGTGGCGAGCTTCAAGAAGCGCCGCGACCTCGTGCGCGAAGGCTTGCAGACCGTGCCGGGCTTCAAGGTCAACCTGCCTACGGGCGCGTTCTACATCTTCCCCGATGTGTCGGCCCTGTTCGGCAAGAAATACGGCAAATACACGATCAACAGCGGCGACGACATGGCGGAATTCCTGTTGGATGAAGCGCACGTGGCTTTGGTGGGCGGCAACTCGTTCGGCGACTCGAACAGCATCCGTATCTCCTACGCCACCTCCGAAGAAAAACTCAAGGAGAGCATCCGCCGCATCAAGGAAGCCGTCGCCAAATTGGCCTAATTGAACTAAGAATTTTAAACGACAGAGATATGCAAAAACTGCTTTTGTTGGGCGATGAGGCCATCGCGCAGGGCGCATTGGACGCGGGCTTGTCCGGCGTATATGCTTACCCTGGCACGCCCTCGACCGAAATCACGGAGTACATCCAGAATAACAAGGATGCGCGCGAAAGAGGCGTTCACTGCACGTGGAGCGTCAACGAAAAGACGGCCATGGAAGCGGCGGTCGGCGTTTCGTATGCCGGCAAACGCGCCCTCGTGTGCATGAAACACGTCGGTCTGAATGTGGCGGCCGACCCGTTCACGAACTCGGCCATCACGGGCGCCAACGGCGGCTTGGTGTATCTGATTGCGGACGACCCGTCCATGCACTCGTCGCAAGACGAGCAGGACTCCCGCTTCTACGCCCGGTTCGCGCAGATTCCCTGCCTCGAACCGTCGAACCAGCAGGAGGCCTACGACATGATCCGCTATGCGTTCGACCTGTCGGAGAGTATGCGCACGCCCGTCCTGTTCCGCGTCACCACGCGTATGGCCCACTCCCGCAGCGGCGTGGAACGTCGCGAGCCGCGCAAGGCCAACGACCTCAAGCTGTGCGACAACCCCAAGCAGTTTATCCTCTTGCCGGCCAACGCCCGCAAGCAGTACCGCGAACTGTTGGCCAAGCAGGAAGCGTTTGAACAGCACGCGCAGAAAGACGGCTTCAACCGCTACGAAGACGGCGCCGACAAGTCGATGGGCATCATCGCCTGCGGCATCGCCTACAACTACCTGCTGGAGAACTACGACAAGCTGAAGTGCCCGCATCCGGTGCTCAAAATCAGCCAGTACCCGATTCCGCGCGCCGACGTGCAACGCATGATGGACGACTGCGAGAAAATCCTCGTGCTGGAAGAGGGCTACCCGATTTATGAAGAGCTGTTGCGGGGCTACATGAACAACGGTGGCCGTATCCTCGGCCGTATGGACGGCACGTTGCCGCGCGACGGCGAGCTCAACCCCAACATCGTGGCCAAGGCCCTTGGGATGCCGGCCACCAAGGGCGCCCCGGTGCCCGAACTGGTGGTGGCGCGTCCGCCCGCGCTCTGCGTCGGCTGTCCGCACGTGGACTCCTACCTGGCGTTGAACGAAGCCATGAAAGACCAGGGCAAAGGCAAGGTGTTCGCCGATATCGGCTGCTACACGCTGGGGGCGATGCCGCCTTACAACGCCATCTGCTCTACGCTCGACATGGGGGCCTCCATCACGATGGCCAAGGGTGCGGCCGACTCCGGCCTGAGTCCCGTGGTGGCCGTCATCGGCGACTCCACGTTCACGCACTCCGGCATGACGGGCCTGTTGGAAGCCGTCAACGACAAGGCCTCCATCACGGTCATGATTATGGACAACTCCACCACCGGCATGACCGGCGGTCAGGACTCCCACGCGTTCGGCAAAATCGAACAGATTTGCCTCGGCTTGGGGGTTGAAAAGGAACATATCCGCCTGATGAAGCCGTTGAAGGCCAACCACGAGGAGAACGTTCAAATCATCAAGGAAGAATTGGCTTACAAAGGGGTTTCGGTCATCGTGCCGCGTCGCGAGTGCATCCAGACGCTCAACCGACGGATGAAACAGCAAGCCGCCAAAAAATAACCTGAAAATATAAGTATATCATGAAGAAAGACATTATATTAGCCGGTGTTGGCGGACAGGGTATCCTTTCGATAGCCACGGTCATAGGCCGTGCCGCCGTAGAAAACAATATGTTTCTGAAACAGGCCGAGGTGCACGGGATGAGCCAGCGCGGCGGCGACGTGCAGTCGCACCTGCGGATCTCCACCGACCCGATTGCCTCCGATTTGATTCCGGAGGGCAAGGCTGACCTCATTATCTCCGTGGAGCCGATGGAAGCCCTGCGCTATCTGCCGATGCTGCACGCCGATGGCTGGATTGTGACGAACACCGAGCCGTTTAAGAACGTACCGAACTACCCGGACGACCAAGTCGTTTTCGACGCGCTGAAGAAGCAGCCGCACGTCACGGCCTTCAACGCCGACCAGGTGGCCAAGGACTTGGGCTCCGCCCGTTCCGCCAACATGGTTATCCTCGGCGCGGCCGCCCGCCATTTGGGCCTGCCGTTCGAGGAGTTTGAAAAGGCCATCCGCGCCATCTTCGGCGCCAAGGGCGATGCCGTGGTGGAAAGCAACCTCGCGGCCCTGCGCAAAGGTGCGGAG
>CAMWIS010000130.1 GCA_947174375.1 uncultured Bacteroidales bacterium | reverse complement strand
GGCAAGCGGATGCTGGTTTACCCCAACCCCAACGACGGCCGTTTCAACGTGCTGTTGCCGGAGGCGGGGCGGGCAGTCCGCCTGCAGGTGGTCGATCACCGGGGGCGTGTCGTGTATGAACGCGGCGTGCAGCCGGCCGGTTCGCCCGTCGAAATGGCGGTGCCCGGTTTGAAGGGCGGAATGTATATATTGCGGACGGATGACGGCCAAGCGGCCAAATTCATCGTCCGGTAAAATAAAGGCATTATGGGAATTTACGGTTGGGTGACGCAGTTGAGGAACCACGCTTTCGACAAGCAGTGGGTAGGGTTCAAGACCAAGACGTTTCCGCAGGTCAAGTCCATTTGCGTGGGCAACCTGAGCGTGGGCGGCACGGGCAAGACCCCCATGGTGGTCTATCTCACGCGCCGTTTCTTGGAGCAGGGCAAAACCGTCGTCGTCATATCGTTGGGCTACAAGCGGCGCAAGTTGGGCAGTTTCTTCGCCACCGCCGCCGACAACGCCCTCACCGTGGGCGACGAGCCGGCCATGTACTTGGAGGAGTTCAACCGCGAGTTGGGCGACCGCTTCTTCGTCTATCTGTGCAAACGGCGCGCCGAGGGCGTGGCCGAAGTGTTGAAGCGCAAGCCGCAGACCGACGTCATCCTGTTCGACGACGGCTATCAGCACCGCTATGTCAGGGCCGGCAAAAACATCCTGCTGACGGCCTGCTACAAGCCGTTTTTCCAAGACCGGCTGTTGCCCTACGGCCGCTTGCGCGAGCATCCGGCGGGCGCCCGCCGCGCCGACATCGTGGTCATGACCAAATGCCCGGCCGATTTGAGCGAGGCCGACCGCCGGCAACTCTCCGACCAGTGCGCTTCGTATGCGCACCATGCGCCGTTCTTCTCGCGGGTCGATTACCGCGAGGTCGTCAGCCGCAGGGAGCGCTGGCAGCCCGACATCTTCTGGCAGTCGTGCGACCGCCGCGTCATCCTCGTTACGGGCATCGCGTCGGCGCGGCCGCTGGTCGATTATCTCAAGAGCGTCAACGTGGAGGTGCTCCGGCATTTCGATTTCGCCGACCACCACCGTTTCACGATGGCCGAACTGCGCGAGGTGGAGAAATTCTATTTCGCCGAACGGGAAAAGGCCGCGGCCGCGGGGCTTACGGCGCCCGGATTGTTGACCACGCAGAAAGACTACGTGCGGCTGCTGGTGCGTAAAGACCGCGCTCTGCGCGAACTGCCCTGGCATTATATCTCCATCATGCCGCAGATTATGTTCGGGCAGGAAGAAGCGTTTTTGAAAATGATAGAAGAAGACTGATATGGAATACTACGCGCGCATTCAGGAAACGGCGGACTATATCCGTCGGGTCACGCAGGATTTCAAGCCGGAAATCGGCATCGTGCTGGGGTCGGGCTTGGGGAGCCTGGCCGACGAACTGAAAGTTATATATACGGTTTACTACAAAGACATCCCCAACTTCCCGGTATCGACCGTGGCGGGGCACAAAGGCTGCCTGCTGTTCGCCGAGCTGTCGTCCGGCAAGCGCGTCGTGGCCATGCAGGGCCGTTTCCATTTCTACGAGGGCTACGCGATGAAAGAGGTCGTGTTCCCGATATACGTCATGAAATATATAGGCGTGCGCACGCTGTTCGTGTCCAACGCGGCGGGCGGCATGAACCCGGCCTTCAAGGTGGGCGACATCATGCTGATACGCGACCAAATCAACCTCATGGCGCATACGCCGCTTTTGGGGCCCAACGACGACCGCCTCGGGCCGCGCTTTCCGAGTATGCACGAACCCTATACGCTGTCGCTGTTGCGGTTGGCGCAGGACGTGGCCAAGCGGCGCGGCGTTGACGTCAAGACGGGCGTCTATGCGGGCGTCACGGGGCCGTCGTTTGAAACCCCGGCCGAATACCGCTATATGCGCGTCATCGGCGCCGACGCGGTGGGGATGTCCACGGTGCCCGAAATCATCGCGGCCAAGCACATGGGCTTGGATACGATGGGCGTTTCGGTCATCTCCGACCTGGGCGGCGGCGAAGTGGCCGTTGAGGTGTCGCACGAAGAGGTGCTGGCGGCCGTGGAAAAGGCCGTGCCCGTGCTCGTGGGCTTGGTCAAGGAAATATTGGAATCACTATGAAAAGAATCACGAATCCGTGGCGCGGCATGAAGGGCTACCGTTGTTTCGGGTGTGACCCGAACAGCCCGCAAGGCCTGCGCATGACGTTCTACGAAAACGGCGACGAGGTGCTGAGCCTGTGGCGGCCCCGCCCTGAGTTCCAGGGCTGGATAGACACGCTGCACGGCGGCATACAGGCCACGCTGGCCGACGAAATCAGCAGCTGGGTCATCTTCCGCAAGTTTCAGACCAGCGGCGTGACCTCGCGCATGGAAGTGCGCTACCTGCACCCGATTCATACGACCGACCCGTATATATTGCTTCAGGCCGTCATGCAACGGCAGCGGCGCAATTTCATAGACGTGGCCGTTCGTATATACGACGCTTCGGGCAAACTCTGCACGGAGGCGTTGTGCATCTATTGTATCTTCCCGCCCGAAAAGGCCGTCGAGGAATTCCAGTTCCACCCGTGCGAGGCCGTGGACGAAGCCCCCGACGCGGATATGCTGGCGGCTTGCCGCGCGTGCGGCATCAAAACGGAGGGCTGCTGATGGCGGATCACAGGCTCAAGACGATGGACGAGTTGGGGCGGCTCAGCGTGGCCGCTTTCAAAGAGGCCGAAAAACGGCCTGTTTGTATCGTGTTGGATAACGTGCGGAGCCTGCACAACGTGGGGTCGGCCTTCCGCACCGCCGACGCCTTCCGCATCGAAAAACTCTACCTGTGCGGCATCACGGCCACGCCGCCCCACCGCGAAATCCACAAGGCGGCCTTGGGCGCCACCGAGTCGGTGGACTGGGAGTACCGCGAAGACACGCTGTCTTTGGTGCACGATTTGACCGGGCGCGGCTATAAGGTCTATGCCGTGGAGCAGACCGAGAACAGCACGGCCCTGCAAGCGTTTTGCACGTCGGCTGAGGTCGGCGGCGGGGCGGACACGCAGCCCGTGGCGCTCATCTTCGGCAACGAGGTGCACGGCGTGCAACAGGCCGTGGCCGACGCCTGCCGCGGCACGATCGAAATCCCGCAGGAGGGTACCAAACATTCGCTCAACGTCAGCGTCAGCATCGGCATCGTGCTGTGGGAACTCTGCCGGGGCGGTTTTCAACGACAATAAGTATATATGCCGGCTTTTTTCGACGATATCAGCCGTTATGGGAGCGTGGCGGTCGTAGGCACCGCCAAGAATGTGGGCAAGACGTTCTGTCTGCAACACATCCTGACGCATTACCGCACGCGCGCGCAGGCCCTGGCCGTGACGTCCATCGGCGTGGACGGCGAAAATACCGACGTGTTCTACAAAACCCCCAAGCCGGAGTTGACGTTCTATCCCGGGATGCTCGTGCAGACGTCCGAGACCCACTACCGGCAGCGGCACCTGACGGCCGACATCCTGCACCTGTCCCGCACCTCCACGGCCCTCGGCCGTCTGGTGACGGCGCGCGTGCAGGTGCCCGGCAAGCTCATCCTTTCGGGCCCGTCCGACACGGGGGGGCTCAGGGACTTTATCGCCTACGCGCACGCCGCCGGCCACCCCACGGCCCTGATCGACGGCGCGCTCTCGCGCATGAGCCTGGCCTCGTCGGCGGTGGCGCAGGCCATGATACTCTGCACCGGCGCCGCGCTCTCCAAGAGTCTCGACAAGGTGGTGCAGGACGCGGTGTTTCGGCACGAACTCATGCAGATACCGCTGGTGGAGCCGGCGGACTTGCCGGAAAGCGCGGCGGTCACGGTGGCGGCTTTGGACGGCATAAGGCAAGGCGTTTGGGGGCTGTCCGACGCCGGCCTCCTCGACCTCGGCCTGCGTTCCACGTTAGTGGGCCGTCTGCCCGAAGCCCTTACGGCCACGCCGTCGGCGGCTTCCCCCGCGCCCGATACGCTCTTTGTGGCCGGTATGCTCTCCGACCGCTTCCTGCAAGCCCTGGGCGCCTGCAAAAAGCCGATGCGCCTCATCGTCTCCGACTTCACCAAAATCTTCGTGCAGCCCGTCACCTACCGGCAGTTCCTCAAAAAAGGCGGCACGCTGCGCGTGTTGCACCGCACCGAACTGCTGGCCGTCTGCGCCAACCCCTGTGCGCCGGAGGGCTATGCGTTCGACTCCGCCCGCCTCTGCGACGCCCTTTCCACCGCCCTCGACCGGGAGGTGTATGAT
>CAMWIS010000129.1 GCA_947174375.1 uncultured Bacteroidales bacterium | reverse complement strand
ACCTGAGGCTGTAATGCACCATAGAAATACGATGCTGTCGCACCGCCGTCAATAAGGAAATCGGCTCCGGTAATGAAAGCACCCTGCGGTCGCATCAGCAGTTCGGCCACATTGGCCACTTCATCTGCGGTGCCGGGACGGCCAGCTGGACATTTGGCGAACATATTTTTATAAAAATCACCGCGTGGTCCGTTGAACTCGTCCATGGCAAGCGGCGTGACGATGATGCCGGGCGATATAGAGTTGATGCGTGCGCCTCGTTCCCCCCATTTCACGGCCTCTGCCATTACCCGTTTCACATTGCAACGCTTCGCCATCTGATAGGCATGGAGGGTATTTTCAATATTTTCAGGCTGGAGTATCGGAAGAGAAAGCAGTTCCTCTGTCGGTATTGTGGCAAGGAGACGGTCTTGCTCAGGTGTAAGTGCCGGCATCCGGTGCCCCGATTGGCTGGAGATGGTCACACCGGTACCTCCTTTGACAATCACTTTGCCTACTTCCTCAAGTAGAACCGCTGTACCGTAGAGGTCAACTTTCAGTATGGCTTCTATCGATGCCTGGGAAGGCGAAACACCGGCAGCATTAACCATCATGGTAATGTCTCCGTATTTCTGTGCCTCGGCAATCATATTGTTGATAGACTCGCGGCTTGAAAGATCCATCTCAATCGCCTCCGTATCAAATCCGGCCTTGTTCATGGTGGCGGAGATTGATTGGGCATTATTGATGTTCTTATCGCCAATGACAATCTTCATCCCGTAGCCCATACGCCGGGCTATCGCCATTCCTATCTGACCGGCTCCGGTCAGCAGCATTACGTCTTTCATTCTACACCGTATATCTAGCCCAAATAACGCCGTTGGGGAAAGTCGATACTTCCTTGAACTTCAGCGGAAGCGGACGGTACCCGTCGCGGTCGGCAACGCCGTCAAACAGCGCCGGTTGGCCGCAGCGTCCGTCAATGCCGGGGGCCAACATCACGCTCAATTCGTCGATAAGTCCCGCCGTCAGAAAACCGCCGTTGATTTTACCGCCGCCCACAACGGCCAAGCGCGTCACGCCGAACTCGTCGTGCAAAATCTCAACGGCTCGGGTCAGGTTTATCTGTCCTTTGCCGGTGGCGATATAGGAAATACCCAGTCCGCGCAGATAGTCCAAGTATTCGGGCGAGGCTTCTTCGCTCACCAGGCACAGGCGGTTGGCGTTGTCGGCATCGTCCCACAACAGTATGCCGCGGCTGTCCGCCGAAATCTGATACCCTTTCGCGTCAGCGGCTTTGTAAAACGTCTCTTGGCCCACACGGCCGGCAACCGTCGGCTTGAATTCCTTAAATCCGCAGCAATGCAGTTGATACGAATAACGGCCTTCAACCCGGGAAGGGCAATCGAGCGCGTCCAGCGCATCGTAATACTCGTCGCCGCTAATCTTGTCCACCATATCGCAGGCGATACGCCCGTCAACGGATTGCATCATGTGACAAACAATGTAAGGTCTCATGGCTATCTTCCACTTATCAACATTTGATTTACTTCGTCAGGCCGAGGCCTTCCAGCCAATGCGCCACGGTTTTTTGAGCAGTCGGCCGGTCTTCCTGGGCCACCTTGCCCTGAACGGCGAGCCCCTTGCCGGTTAACGTGTTCGCGCCTTGGCAGGCTTCGGCTATCTTGCGGTCGGTGCCGCCCATGCCGCTGCCTTCGTGGGTAATGAACGGTATGACGGTCTTGCCGTTCCAGTCATGCTTTTCGATGAAAGTGTATATACACATGGGCGGATTGCCCCACCAATTCGGGTAGCCGATAAAGATAACCCCGTAGTCTTCGACCTTTACGTCGCCCTTTACGGCCGGACGGGCATTGGCCTGGAGTTCTTTTTTCGCGATATCGGTACAGGCGTTGTAATCGTCTTTGGGGTAACCCTTTTCCGGCACTATTTCGAAAATGTCCGCGCCGGTAGCCTCTGCAATCATATCGGCTATGATATGGGTGTTGCCTTTTTCAATATAACCTACGCCGTAGTTCTCGCCGGTATGGGAAAAGAACACGACCAGTTTCTTTTCGGTATTCATTTCTGTGTTTTTATTGGTTTCTTTCGGTTGAGAGGTGGCCGCGGTGCAGGCGTTCAAGCCCAACAGGGCGCATAAGCCCATCAACATGGATTTTACGGTTGCGTTTTTCATAAGGATGATTCGTTTATACGTTTCACAAAAAAAGGTAAAACTTTCATTATTTCCAAAAACGGTTTCCCTTGGCCTGTCTTTTCTGACAAGATGTCAGTTTTTGCCCTTTGGCACGCGCTTTGAAAGAAGGGGAGGCGTCCCGCGCATGGAAAAGCGGGGCGCTTATTTAGATTATAAACATTAAAAACGATAAACATTATGGGAAAGATCATTGGTATTGACCTTGGCACGACGAACTCGTGCGTAGCGGTCATGGAAGGCAACGAGGCGGTGGTGATACCTAACAGCGAAGGCCGTAGAACCACGCCGTCCATCGTGGCGTTTGTGGAAGGTGGCGAACGTAAGGTAGGCGATCCGGCCAAACGTCAGGCCATCACGAATCCCCATAAAACCGTATATTCTATCAAACGTTTTATGGGCGAATCCTATGATAAGGTAGCGCAGGAGATTTCCCGCGTGCCTTATACCGTGGAACGGGGCGACAACAACACGCCGCGCGTCAAGATAGACGACCGCAGCTATACGCCCCAGGAAATCTCGGCCATGATTCTGCAAAAGATGAAGAAGACGGCCGAAGACTATTTGGGTACGGAAGTGAACGAAGCCGTGATTACGGTGCCGGCCTACTTCAACGACGCCCAGCGTCAGGCTACGAAAGAGGCGGGCGAAATCGCGGGCTTGACCGTACGCCGTATCATCAACGAACCGACGGCCGCGGCTTTGGCCTACGGCTTGGACAAGGCGAACGCCGACCGCAAGATTGCCGTGTTCGACTTGGGTGGCGGTACGTTCGATATCTCGATTCTGGAATTGGGTGACGGCGTGTTTGAAGTTAAATCCACCAACGGCGACACGCACTTGGGCGGCGACGACTTCGACCACAAGATCATCGACTTTTTGGCGGAAGAATTCCTGAAAGACGAAGGCGTGGATTTGCGCAAGGACCCAATGGCCCTGCAACGTCTGAAAGAGGCGGCCGAAAAGGCCAAGATCGAGCTGTCCAGCTCCACCTCTACGGAAATCAACCTGCCGTATATCATGCCGGTGGACGGTATGCCCAAACACTTGGTCAAGACGCTGACGCGTGCCAAATTCGAACAGATCTGTGACGATTTGATTCACCGCACGGTTGAGCCTTGCAAAAAGGCCCTGTCGGATGCCGGCATGAGCGCGTCGGATGTGGATGAAGTGATTTTGGTGGGCGGTTCTACGCGTATCCCGGCCATTCAGAAAATCGTGGAAGAGTTCTTCGGCAAGGCGCCGTCCAAGGGCGTGAACCCCGATGAGGTCGTGGCCGTGGGCGCTTCCATCCAGGGCGCGGTGCTGACGGGCGAAGTCAAAGACGTGCTGTTGCTCGACGTAACGCCGCTGTCGTTGGGGATTGAAACCCTCGGCGGTGTGTTCACGAAACTCATCGAAGCCAACACGACGATCCCGACGCGTAAGTCGGAGACGTTCTCCACGGCGGCCGACAACCAGCCTTCGGTGGAAATCCACGTCTTGCAGGGCGAACGTCCGATGGCGGCCAACAACAAGAGCATCGGCCGTTTCCACCTGGACGGCATTCCGGCCGCGCCGCGCGGCGTGCCGCAAATCGAGGTGACGTTCGACATCGACGCCAACGGTATCTTGAACGTATCGGCCAAGGATAAGGGCACGGGCAAGTCGCAGCAGATCCGCATCGAGGCTTCTTCCGGCCTGAGCGAAGACGAAATCAAGCGCATGAAGGCCGAAGCCGAGGCCAATTCGGAGGCCGACCGCAAGGCCAAGGAAGCCATCGACAAGAAGAACGCCGCCGACGCCATGGTGTTCCAGACCGAAAAGCAGCTCAAGGAATTCGGTGACAAGCTGCCGGCTGACAAGCGCGGCGCCATCGAAGAAGCGTTGAAGGAAGCCAAGGATGCGTTGCAGAAGAACGACGCGGCGGCCATCGACGCGGCGCAGGCCAAACTGACTTCGGCTTGGCAGGCGGCTTCCGAAGAGTTGTACAAGGCCCAGCAGGCGGCCGGCGGTGCACAGGGTGCGCCCGGTTTCGATGCCGCGGCCGGCGCGCAGCAGGCTTCGGGTGACGCCCAACCCCAGTCCGACAACAAGGGCGCGGAAGACGTCGAGTTCGAGGAAGTGAAGTAAG
>CAMWIS010000128.1 GCA_947174375.1 uncultured Bacteroidales bacterium | reverse complement strand
TCGTAGAACGCCTGGATGTTCTTGAGCGACGGGTTCTTCAGGTGTTCGCCCAAGCCGAGCACGTTGTGAATGCCATAGGGGTGGTGCGGGAAGAGCGTGCTGAGCACCAACTCGCTCACGCGGCGGTTGTCGTCCGTCAGCGACATATTCTTTTCTTCATACACGGTTTCGATTTCCGTATGGAACAGACGGAGCACCATGTTTTCCAAACGTTCGGCCTGAACCTTCGCCCAGTTTTCCAACTGGTTGGAGGGTACGTTTTCGATGTATATCGTGAAATCGTAAGACGTACCGGCGTTGGTGGCGGACGAACCGATGCTCGTCATCAACTTGTCGTATTCGTTGGGGATGGCCAACTTGGAGGCTTCATACGACAGGCTGTCGATAACGCGGTATGCCGCGGCCCGTTCGGCGGAGTCGGTCAGACTGCGGTAAACTTCAAACTGGTCGGCGATGGCCTGGAGCAGAACGTTTTCCAGTTCGAAATCCATCGTGCCGAAATGCGACGTACCCTTGAACATCATGTGTTCGAAATAGTGCGCCAAACCCGTGGTTTCAAGCGGGTCGTGCTTGGAGCCGACGCGGACGGGGATATAGGCCTGAATACGCGGTTCCGACTTGTTGACGCTCAGGAATACCTGCATACCGTTGTCCAACGTGTACATCTGCACGTGCAGCGGGTCGTTCTCCACGGTCGTGAACTGATAGTTGCCTTCGGTCTGCGCCTGCAAACCGCCCCAGCAGCCCAACAACAGGACGCCGAGCAGCAACTTCCATGCTTGTTTTAATCTCATGATAGTTTTTATTTTTAATGTTTTATAAATCCAATTCCGTTCAGGCGACTGAATTTACGCCTAATTTAAGGGCGCGAATATAGCATTTTTTCTTTAATATTAAGGTATGTTCCACGCGGTTTGGCGCAAAAAATTTTGTTTTACGATTTTTTTCGTTACCTTTGCACCCGCTTTTAGCCCGAGTGGCGGAATTGGTAGACGCGTTGGTCTCAAACACCAATGGGGTCAAACCCGTATCGGTTCGAGTCCGATCTCGGGCACCAGCCCTCTGAGAGAACCTCAGGGGGCTTTTTTTATAATAACCTTATGAGCAAGAAACGTCCCGTCGGCGTTGTCTATTCCACGGCCGCCGACTTTGAGTACCAGTACGAGGAAGCCGAAACGGCCGAAACGTTGCCGCCCGCCGGACAGGATTTGCGCGTGATGCGCGACAGCAAGGGCCGCGGCGGCAAGACCGTGACGCTGATTAAAGGCTTTGTCGGGGCCACCGACGATTTGGAAGCCTTGGCCAAACGGCTCAAAACGTTCTGCGGCGTGGGCGGGGCCTGCAAGGACGGCGAAATCCTGCTACAGGGCGACGTACGGGACAAGGCCTGCGCGTTCCTCGAAAAGAACGCCTACCGCTTCAAACGGGCGGGCGGCTGACGGCCAACCGCACCGCAAATGTTTTAAGGTTTATTAAGAAAGCCTGATTTTCTTTAGTTTTATTAAGGATTTTCCTTAGGCCGGCGCCTCGATACCGCCTACTTTTGCCTCATAATTCAAAAATCACGTGTTATGAGGCGTTTCAAAATCAAAACCCTTTCAAGAAAAATCCGGCCGCATAAGGCCGGTATCGGACTGCATTGGCTTGCGGTCTTACTGTTATGGCCTTTCTCGGGCCAGGCCCAATGGCGCGATTACTGCTCTTATGAAGAACTCATGTTGCCGTTTACCGTAACCGGACGGCTCGTCGGCAATCTGGAAGTCAATAACTCCCCGAGAGTTTACGTCGCATCCTACTACGAAAGACCGGATTATGCCGATGAAACCTGTTATCGGGAAATGATGGCCATGTTCTTCAACCCTACCGAGGCGGGTTGCCGTCTTTCCTTGAATAAACCGAAAATTATCTTTTTTCCGCTGTTTACCGAGGTTTCTAACCCCCTCGACTACTGCTTCGTCCGACGCTATGCCGAACGCTCGGATTTAAATGCGAACCCGCCGGCCTTGGTGGAACAGGGGCAGGTCAGCACCGCCATCGATCGCGATGACATCATTTCGCTGTGGGATTTGCTTCGGAAAGGAACGGACACCATTGTGGTACCTAAAGAGAAGAATGCTTATTACGTTTACAATCTGACGCCGGCTTGGCACGCTTCCATACAGGATGCGCCCTCCGAATACGGCTCGCGCAGCACGGTGACCCTGAAAGCCGATTTGGTTACCAGCGCCGACGGTAGTCCTTATAGTTCTTCTCAACAATGTATGCTTTGGCGTTACAGCATCGGTAACGGTCCCCGAAAGATTTTCAACCATCTTTCCGAAAATCCGCAAATCCGCTTTTCTTTGAACGATTTGGAGGGCGCCCGCCCGGGCGACAATATCACGATAGATGCCGGTGTCTCGGACGACGGGAAAAAGCACCTCAAAGTGCTCCGGTTTTATCCGGAACTGCCGCATGTATATATAAGCGACCAGGTTATCGAGCCGACCGATAACGAGCTCCGCACCCTGAAAGTAAGACTCACCTCTTCGCTCAACAATGACTTACAGGAAGAATTTACGACCTTGACCTGCTATAAGTCCATTTCCATGCGCGCGGACGGGGTGTTCAACATTTCCGAATCCAAGGTGCTTTTTCAAACGGATGTTTCCAAACGCCTCCGGCATAGCGGTACGGTTGAAATACCGATTCCCGAAGGCAAATTCCTGACGCCAGGCACCTATTTCCTCACGATTGAAGGCCAGGTCAAAGGCCTAAGCAACCGCCCCGACCAAAACCCGTCTTTTTCCGCCAAAACATTGAGCGCCATGTTTCCATGCCGCACGTTCCAGGTGGTTAAAAACGACCTCCCCATCAAAGACCTCACGATTACACCGCCCAAATGTTCCCACCGCAAAGGGCAGATTTCTTTCTCGCATTCGGCGGGGACGACCGAAAACGCCGGCCAATCCGCTTACGAAGTGCACGAATGGATCAATGACCAATGGAAACCCAGCACACTGTTTACCATTACCAAAACTTCCAATCTATTCCAAACCACCGTTACCGTCCGTGCCGACTCCGTGCCGCAAGGCGAACACCTATTCGCTTTCAGGTATTACAGCAACGGCCAACTGAAAGGCCATACGGTATTCGACGGTTCCATACCGGTTGTCCCCGCCATCGAATGGCCGATCCTGACCCAAAACATCAGCGGTACGGTTATCGAAAGCGGACGGACGCGCACGACCGAAGACGGCTTTATTTTCATTCCACGGAACCAAATCAAGAACGGCAAACCGCCTTATAACATTTACTACGGCACATTGAACGCGCAAGGCCTGCAACCGAGCAGTTCACGCCCTTTCCCGCAAGACACGCTACACGTTACCCAAGCCGGTTGGTATTATCTCTCTGTTTCGGATGCCGATTTGTGCGGCGAGGTCACCAAAGTGCAAATCAAAGTGCTTGACAACAACCTGGGCGTCAATATCCAAGAGAACCGCCCCATCAGTTGCCACGGCGCCGACGACGGCGTGTTGGAGGCCGTTCCGACCGGCAATATCAATGCGAACCTGCTCGATTTCCGTTGGACTGCCGATGGACGCACGGTGGGCGACGCAGCCCTGCAAGGCGATATACGGGGCGGCACGACCTATACGGTGGAAGTACGGCACCGGCTGTTGCCAAATTTGAAAACGACGGCCTCGTTCGGCCTGACGGAGCCCGAACCGTTCAGCCTCGCCCTGTCTTCCGTTACCGATGTAAAATGCTACGGACAGCACACGGGGGCGGCCACGTTCCTGATTGACGGCGGCACGCCGCCGCTCTCAGGTTTTTGGGATAACTTTACGGACGGCTTTAAATTGAAGGACGTGCCGGCGGGCCGCTACAAACTCAAAGTGTTCGACGCCCGGAACTGCCTGGCCGAATACACGGCCTATATACGACAGCCGGACACCCCGCTCCGCATTGTCATAGACAGTCTGCGGCACGTGCATTACAACGCGCAGGGACAGATGCAGCTCGGCTATTTCGACGCCCATGCCACGGGCGGCACGCCGCCGCTGAGCAAGGTGTCGTACAATACGTTTTCCCTGCCGCAGCAAAACAAAATCGGCGGCAACTACCCGCTCCACGCGGGCGACGCCAACGGCTGTACGGTTGACACGACGATTACGG
Organism: uncultured Bacteroidales bacterium; assembly: GCA_947174375.1. GTDB lineage: Bacteria > Bacteroidota > Bacteroidia > Bacteroidales > P3 > CAMXAS01. Next base: position 149 of record CAMWIS010000128.1, on the reverse strand, counting down.
TAGAGTCTTACGACCGCCTGAGCGCGAGCATCAACAAATCGCATGAAGTCAGTTGCTTCAACGGATATGACGGTGCCTGTATGCTATGGATTCACGGCGGCAACCCGCCCTATACCGTCAAATGGTCGAACGGCGGCACGGAACGCAGT
>CAMWIS010000127.1 GCA_947174375.1 uncultured Bacteroidales bacterium | reverse complement strand
TGCTCGCCGCTCCGCATATCCTTGACGGCGAAGCGCCCGCTCTCGCGTTCGCGCTCCCCGACCATGACCACATACGGAATCCGCAACTTGTCGGCATACGTAAACTGCTTCTGCAACTTGGCCGGCTCGGGATAACGGTCGCACGCGATACCGGCTTTCCGCAACGCCCGCATCGCCGCCTGCACCTGGCCGGCTTCCTCCGGGCCGAAATGCACGAACAGCACCGCCTGCCCCGACTGCAAATCGTCCGGGAAGCGTTCCAAGCTTTCCAATACATCATATATACGGTCGGCACCGAACGAAATGCCCACGCCCGACAGCCCTTTCATACCGAAAATACCGGTCAGGTCGTCGTAGCGGCCACCGCCCGATATACTGCCCATCTCCACACCCTGCGCCTTGACTTCGAAAATGGCGCCCGTGTAGTAGTTAAGGCCTCGCGCCAGGCTCAAATCCCATTCGTAATCCAAGCCCTCCACGCTTTGGCCGATATAGCCGAACAGTTCTTCCAACTCGGCCACGCCCTGCAAACCGACTGGTTCCCCGGCGAACAGGTCTTTCATAAACGCCATCTTCTCGGCAAACGTGCCCGACAGCGTCAACACGGGGCTCAACTTGTTCCAAGCCTCGCCCGCGATGCCTTTCTCCGCCATCTCGGCCTCCACGGCCGCCAAGCCGATTTTATCGAGCTTATCCATAGCCACCGTGATGTCCGTCAGTTTGTCGGCACAGCCGATACAGGAAGCCAGGCCGGCCAAAATCTTGCGGTTGTTGATTTTGAGCAACACCGGTATGCGCAGCGCGGCGAAGACCTCCGCCACCATCTGCGCCAACTCGGCTTCCTGCCACAAGGACGTGGAGCCCACCACGTCGGCGTCGCATTGGTAAAACTCGCGGTAACGGCCGCGCTGCGGACGGTCGGCGCGCCAAACCGGCTGCATCTGATAGCGTTTGAACGGCAACGTCAAATCGTTGCGGTGCTGCACGACATAGCGCGCGAAAGGCACGGTCAGGTCGTAGCGCAACCCCTTTTCGCTGATGCGGTTGCCCAACTTGACGGTCCGTTCGGCCGCCCCGACCTCATCCCAAGGCGTTCCGGCCGCCTTCGCCCAGAAATCCCCTGAATTGAGTATCTTGAACAACAGTTTGTCCCCTTCCTCGCCGTACTTGCCCAACAGCGTATCCAAGCCCTCCATGGCCGGCGTCTCTATCGGCAGATAGGCGTGCAACGCGAACACCTTCCGTATCGTTTCGAAAATGTACTGCCGCCGCCGCATCTGCAAAGGCGAAAAATCGCGCGTTCCCTTAGGGATGGAAGTGGTCTGTGCCATATCAATACTATTGTGTCAAATCAAAATAACGTTAAATCCGGTTGCAACTTGAACGACTGACGGTGATAGACCGTGGGGCCGTACTGCCGCAACGCCTCGTAGTGCGCCGCCGTGGGATAGGCCTTGTTCCTGTCCCATCCGTATTGCGGGAATTTGCGGTGCATATACCCGATGAACTCGTCCCGGTAGGTCTTGGCCAAGACCGAAGCCGCCGCGATGGACTGATACAGGCCGTCGCCCTTGACGATGCAGTGGTGCGGCACCTGGCCGTAAGGCTTGAAACGGTTGCCGTCCACGATGATGTGCTGCGGGCGGACCGACAGTTTATCCAAGGCCTTGTGCATCGCGTGGATGGAAGCGTGCAGGATGTTCATGCGGTCGATGCCTTGCGCCGACACGGCGGCGACCCCGTAGGCCACGGCGTCGCGTTCGATGTCTTTCCGCAGGGCGTCGCGCTGGCGCGCCGTCAGCTTCTTGGAGTCGTTGAGCAAGGGATGCGCGTAGTCCGGCGGCAGGATGACCGCAGCCGCATAGACCGGACCCGCCAGACAACCGCGTCCGGCTTCGTCGCAACCGGCCTCCACCGCTCCGGGGTCGTAAGCCGCGCGCAACATCTTACTTGCCGGCTATCAGCGACTCGAACAGGATACGGCCGTCGGTATTGCCCAAGTCGGCGTCGGCGCAACGTTCGGGGTGCGGCATCATGCCGAACACGTTCCGCTTGGCGTTGCAGATGCCCGCGATGTTCTCCACCGAACCGTTCGGGTTGAACGCCGCCGTTTCCTCGCCCTCCGGGCCGCAATAGCGGAACAGCACGCGGTTGTCGCGGTTGAGCTGCTTCAACGTCTCGGCGTCGGCATAGTAATGCCCCTCGCCGTGGGCGATCGGCACCTTCAGCACCTGCCCTTTCGTGCAGTGCGCCGTAAAGGCGGACTTCTCGGTCTGCACCTTCAGGTGGACGTTCTTGCAGATGAACTTGCGCGTGTCGTTGTGCAGCAACGCGCCCGGCAACAGCCCCGACTCGCAGAGAATCTGGAAACCGTTGCAGATGCCGATGACGTACCCGCCCTTGTCGGCGAAATTCATCACTTCGTTCATGATGGGCGAAAAACGCGCCAACGCGCCGGAACGCAGGTAGTCGCCATAGGAGAAACCGCCCGGCAACACGATGGCGTCGCATTTTTTCGGCAGACGCGTGTCCTTATGCCACAATACCTCCACTTTTTGGTTCAGCAGATGTTCCAGCATATACTGCATATCGTGGTCGCAGTTCGAGCCTGGAAAAACGACGAGACCGAAGGTCATTTGATTCATGGATATAACGGATTTTATAATTTTCAAATAAGTTTTACAGGGCTTCGCGGTCTATCGGCATCGTCATGCAACGGCAACCGCCGCCGCCCCGCACGAGTTCCGCGCTCTCAATCGTATATACTGTCGGATGCGCCTCGTCGTCCACGTCGAACGACTGGCGGCCGTCGAGACATTCCCGCACGGGCTTGACGGCGAAACCGGCCGCGTCCAAAGCATCTATCGTGCGGCGGTTGCGGCCATAGCCCAGGATATGCCCCGGCGCCACGGCGAAGAAATTGGCGCCGCTGTGCCATTGGTCGCGTTCCTGGTAGAGCGTATCGCCGCCCCCGCAGAACACCGGCGTATAAGACCGCCCCAGGCGTTCCAAACCGGCGAGCAGGTGGTCAACGGGCTCTTCCCGCACCTCGCCGTGGCGCACGGTGAGCAGGCGGGTCTTGAGGTGGCCGTCCAGCAGCGGCTTGTAAACCATGCAATGCCGCCGGCTCAACAGCGTGAAGACCATATCCAGATGGATGAACGACTCCGGCTCGTGCGGCAACTCCTGCGTCAGCACGTGGAATTCTTCCGACACGGCCGAACGGACGCGGATGAACTGACGGACGCCCTCCGCATTGGAGCGCGCACCCTGGCCGATAAGGAAGACATCCTTATCGGCCACGAGGAAGTCGCCTCCCTCCAAAGCGGCGCCTTGGGACTCAGGCCAGGGATCAACCCACTGCGTATGCTTGGCGAACAAAGGATGATAACGGTAAATGAGGCCGGTGAGCGCCGCTTCGGGCGCGCGCACCGCCGTGGACATATGCGTGGGCATACTGCGGTCGTTGAACCGCACGCCGATGTCCCGCGTAAAGTAGAGGTTGTAGAGCGGACGCCACCGTCTTTGCGGGTTGGCGATGTCCGCGTCGCCCTCGATGAGATAACGGCCCAGTTGCGCCGCCGAAAGCCCCTGCATATAGGCCTTTTCCGCCTCCGGCAAGGCCGCACAGACCGGCAGCGCCATGCACGCACGGCGGGCTTCCGCATCGGCCAGCGTCTCCGCCAGCAAATCGTCGAAACAAAAGGTGGTCGTAACCCGCGAAAGGAAGGATTCCAACTGCGTATATTCCTGACGGGCAACCTCGCTGCCCAGCAAATCGCTGTACAGGGCTTCGTGTATCGTGGCCGGCGTCATCCGCTCGATTTCCACGCCGGGACGGTGCAACACCACGCCCCGCAAGCGGCCGACCTCCGAATTCAATGTCATTTCAGGCATATTCCTGTCCTTTCTTTAATATCCCCAAAGATAGCAATTATTTAAGAAAAGAAAAACAGCCCTGTAAGCCGGGTTCTGTACCGGATGAGGACATCCGGCGATTGTCATTTATCTAGGACGCGGATCGCTCCGCGCCTCCATCGATCTACCCCCCGTCATCGGCCGAGCCCGCCTTGACATACGGTATATTTGATCTTTCAACCCATAAGGTTTACCCTTGGACTTATCGCTAAGCCAAGCGTGAGCTCTTACCTCGCGTTTTCACCCTTACCGGCGGTTGCCCGCCGGCGGTTTGTTTTCTGTGGCACTGTCTGTCGCCCTTTCGGACGCCTTCCCGTTAGGAAGTATGGTGGCTCTGTGTTGCCCGGACTTTCCTCTCCCCTTGCGGGCAGCGACAATCCGGACTGTTTTTCTTTA
>CAMWIS010000126.1 GCA_947174375.1 uncultured Bacteroidales bacterium | reverse complement strand
GTCAAGCTCAACCGCATCCACGACGAGGTGAACCGCCTCATCGACCGCTACCACCCGGACGCCCTTTCCATCGAAGCCCCGTTTTACGGCAAAAACCCGCAGTCGCTCATCAAGCTCGGCCGCGCCCAAGGCGTGGCCATTGCCGCCGCCATGGCCCGCGGGCTTAAGGTGTTCGAATACGCTCCTTTACGCATCAAGCAGTCCATTACCGGCAACGGCAACGCCTCCAAGGAACAAGTCTGCCAGATGCTGTTCCGGATTCTGAACCTGAGCGGCGACCGCCCCAAACATTTGGACGCCACCGACGCCTTGGGCGCGGCCGTATGCCACGCGCTCCAAAACCGCTTCCAAGACCTGGCGCCCGCCACACCCCTGCCGGCGGGGCTCAAGGCCCTGCGCGCCACCGGGGTGGGCCACAAGGCCGGCGCCGGGCATAAAAAAAAGCCCTCCTCATGGGAGAGCTTTCTCAATCAACATCCCGACCGCGTCAAATAGGCGGCGGGCGGCACCGTCCGCCTAAAGCTTCGCGGCGATTTCAGCCGCCAAAGCCTTGAATTCCGCTTCCGACAGCTGCAGTTTTTCCTTGCGGAAATCGATGTCGTTCACCCCGTGAATCGGCACGAGGTGGATATGCGCGTGCGGCACCTCCAGCCCGATGACGCTCATGCCGATTTTAGGCGCCGGGCAAACCTGGATCAAAGCCTTCGACACTTTCTTGGCGAAAGCCATCAGATGCCCCAATTCCTCGTCGCTCAAATCGAAGATGTAATCGACTTCCCGTTTGGGCACGACGAGCGTATGCCCCTTGGCAATCGGCGAAATATCCAAAAACGCGAACGCGTGTTCGTTCTCACCTATTTTATAGCAGGGAATCTCGCCCGCGATGATTTTAGAAAAGATGGTGGCCATATCCGTATGTTTTTGAATGCAACCTTAGCGTGAAATTTCCGTGATTTCGAACGGAATCGTGCCGGCGGGCACCGTGATGTCCACCTTGTCGCCGACGCTCTTGCCCAACAGTCCCTGGGCAATGGGCGAGCTGACCGAAATCTTGCCCGTCTTCAAATCCGCCTCGTTTTCAGGCACGATGGTATAAGTCATCTGCGCACCGTTCTTCAGGTTCTTGATTTTTACGACCGACAGCAGCAACACTTTGGATACATCCAGCTTGGATTCGTCCAAAAGCCGCGCATTGGCCAATTCCTGCTGCAGTTTCGAAATCTTGAGCTCGCAAAGCCCTTGCGCTTCCTTGGCGGCATCGTACTCGGCGTTTTCCGACAAGTCGCCCTTGTCGCGCGCCTCCGCAATCTGCTTGGAGATATTGGGGCGTTCCACCTTGACCAGATGATCCAATTCATCCCGGAGTTTCTGCAAGCCTTCCTTACTATAATACTTAATCTGTGCCATCGCGCTATACGTTATAAATGAAAAACAAAAAACCCCCGCGAATCCATCGCAGAGGCATCCAACACATCAAATAACGCCACAAAGGTACGCTTTTTTTTTGAATTTGCGAATCTCTCGGTTTTTATCTAACTTTGAAGCACCATGAAGGGGTTATTTTTCAGTCCTGCCGTCCGTCGCGGCATTCTCATCGCCTGGGTCGCCACCGCCGCGGCCCTGTTCTGCGGTTGCCCCGGCCCGGACGAATTCCGCAAGGTGCCGGTGCCGCCCGTGCAGCTCCGCGTCTATCCCTACGGCATGGACAACGAATTGGGCCCCGTCGGCAGTGCCAAGCTGTTTCCCAACTACGGCTACGCCGGCATCATCGTCTATCACTTCACCGAAACCGAATACCTGGCTTACGACTTGGCCTGCCCGAACGATTACGAATACGGCTGTAAAGTAACGTATCATCCAGAGATGTTGCAACTGTTTTGCGAGGGTTGCGCCGGTTGCCAGGAATGCCAAAAGGGCTGCGGCACGGTGTACAGCATCCTGACGGGCTTTCCCGAAGAAGGCACCCTGCCCAATCCGCTCCACATCTACTCGACGACGTGGAGTCCCGCGGATCAATGCCTGTTGGTCTATAATTAAAGAACCTCAAAACCCATTATACCATGAAAAGAATCCTTTTTTCCGTCTTGGCCCTCTGCGGCCTTTCGGCCGGCCTCTTCGGGCAGGCCTCCATCACGTTGCGGGACGGCAGCCTCAAGAAACTGAAGCAAGAGGAACAGGACAGCATCGTGTTCATCCACCCCACGTTTACCGAAGGTACGGTTCTGTTCCGGAACGGCCAGCGCAGCCAAGCCGAAATGAACTACAACTGCTACAGCCAACAGCTGCTGTTCAAGCAAAAGAACGCCAAGGGCGAAATCGACATTTTAAGCGTTTCCAATATGCCCGACATCCTGATGGTTTCCATCGCCGACAAGACGTTCATGCCCGTGGGCAACTCGCTGGCGGAGATTTTGATTGACGACCGCGTTTCGTTGCTCTCCGCGCGCAAGGTATCCAGCACGGAGAAGAAAACCGGCGGCTACGGCACGGGCGGCAACACGGCGGCCATCAGCAACTTGACGAGCTTTGACGGCGGCACGGCCCTTTCGCAAACCGGCACGGCCGACGGCGGCACGACGACGCACGCCACTTCGGGCGCCGGGGCGGGCCTCGACCGGAGTTCGTTCGGCCCCAACTCCATCCTGACGGTCAGCACGCGGCTTTTCTTGATGAAAGACATGAAAATTATCCCGCTCACGAAAAAGAACCTGTTGAAAACATTTCCCAAAAGCGGCGCTTTCATCGAACGGTATTTCGAACTCAACAAGGTGGATTTGGCCGATGCCGAGCAGATGACAACCCTTATCGGCCTCTGTTTGAACGAAGAAAAGAAATAACGGCCGGGGGCTTTCTCCCCCTGTTTCAAGGTCGTTTTTTGGAAAAGGCGTTTCCGTATGGAGGCGCCTTTTCTGTTAAAAACTTGAATTTAATCTTAAAATTTCCTAACTTTGTGCGCTTAACGGGGACTATCCCCCCTTGAACCTATGGGCTGTTCAGCAATGAACGCGCAGTGGTTCAGTATGTTATATTATGAGAAAACGCGCCTTGAAATTCGTTTTGGGCGGTTGCCTCGCTTTGGCGACCGTGGGCTCAGTCGGATTACAGGCGCAACAAAACGTACAGTTTACACAATATATGCTCAATACGCTGTCATATAACCCCGGTTTCGCCGGCCTGTCCAACGGGCTGTGCGCGTCCGCGCTGTATCGGCAGCAGTGGGGCAATATCTACGACGGTAGCGGCGAAAGCAAGACCCGCGTGTCGCCCTGGGACGTACTCGTGTTGGTGGACGCCCCCGTCAAGGTGCTGAAAGGCGCGCTGAGTGCGGAAATCCTGTCGGACAACATCGGCTATTTCAGCGACATCACGTGTAAACTCGGCTACGCCTACCACCTGCAAACCTCGTTCGGCAAAATCGGCTTGGGCGTGCAGGGCGTGTTGCTGAACAAGAAAGCCAAGTACAGCGACTTCAAGCCGGAAAACGCCGCCGACCCCGTACTGTCGGGCAAGGGCGACGAAAGCGCTTTCTTCGGCGACGTTTCGGTGGGCGCCTACCTGCAGGGCTCGCGCGACTATTTCGTCGGCGTGTCGGTCAGCAACATCATCCCGCAACACAACGAGGATATGGGCTACCGCGTGCAGGGGCCGCTCATGAGTGTGAACGGCGGCTACAATTTCGGATTCCCGTCTCTGCCCAAGGTGCAGTTCACGGCCACGGGATTCCTGCAAACCGACTTCAAGGCCGTGGATTGGAGCTTGAGTGCGTTGGCCACGTTCAACCGGCTGTTCTGGACGGGACTTTCGTTCCGCATGGACGCCGTGTCGGTGCTGGCCGGCATCAACATAATGAAAATCCGTATCGGCGTGGCGTACGACATTGCCACCACCCGGTTGATCAAGGCCTCCGCGATGGGCGGCAGCCTGGAAGTATTCGTCAAATACTGTTTCAATCTGGATGTGGACAAGGTCAACACCGAATATAAAAACGCCCGATACCTTTAATGTGTAATTTTAAATACGTTCATATACCTATGAAAAACCTGAAGAGTTTGTTAGACGTCCGGAACATGACGCTGTTGTTGATCGGTCTGTTCCTGATGTTCGGCTGCGGCGGCGCTTCCAACGGCGAGTTGGTCGGCCTGCCCGGACGGACGAGTTTTGAGCAGCCTACGCCTTTCGGTATGGTGTACATTCCCGGCGGCAGTTATATGCGCGGCACGGGCAGCAACGACCCGTCCTACCAGTTGCTCAACACCAGACGGGTCAGCATTTCGGCTTTCTATATGGATGAAACCGAAATCACGAACAACGAATACCGTCAGTTCGT
>CAMWIS010000125.1 GCA_947174375.1 uncultured Bacteroidales bacterium | reverse complement strand
TATCCGACCCGCACGACAGATTGTCCGAAGAAAGTAGAAATCATGGCAAGTGTGGCTACCGTAAAGTTATGTTGGCCGCTCAACCATTTGGTTACTTCACAAGGCCGCTTGCCAAGAGCTTCTGCGAATTGTTTTTTAGATAGCCCCTTCTCCTGCATCAGTTGTTCTATCCTGTTTGAAATTTCAAAGGATAGGTTTATCTCGGCTTTTATCTCAGGCGGAACCTGTGCCACCATTAACCGATATTTATCCTTTGCGATTTTCATATTTCAAAGGTTTTATCTGTGTCTATCGTCTTCTCTGTGATGATTACCGAACCATCTCGCTGTCCTTCTTTTAAAAGTTCCTCAAACTTTTGGAGTGTGAGAACGTAACCTCGCAAGGAGTCGTCTTCTTCGTAAGTGCGGGAATTTTTAACGCCTCCATTTCCAAGAATGAGTATGGTGTCCGAGAGCCGTAAACAATATAACCGTAATTTTGATTTCAGCACGGGAAGTGCTACGACGGAATCATTTATTTTCCCTTCGTAACGGAAGAATCTCTCCAATGCACCTTGGTCGGCAATACGGTCAACTACTTGCACGATACGGAGCAAATCAGGGTTCAATCGGGCATCTTCTATAAATTTTGAGTAAAAACGCTCGTATTCGGACTCTGATTCTGTGGCGAACTGTATGCTGTAAAGCGTACAATTTCCGGTATCGTTAAGGAGGATTAATTCAACTTCACTCATGATATCTTCTTTTGTGTGCAAAGATACGATATTTTATCTAAAAGTAAAATATCCTCGAGCGATTATGTGCAATATGTGCGTTACCTCACCGCCTCGGCGAGGCGGCACATCTTGTCCAACAGGGCTTCCAAGCGGGCGAGCGGCAGCATATTGGCGCCGTCGGAGAGGGCCTTGGCCGGCTCGGGGTGCGTCTCAAGGAAGATGCCGTCCGACCCCACGGCGATGGCCGCCTTGGCCAGCGTCTCGATCATGGCGGGCTGTCCGCCCGTCACCCCGCCGCTTTGGTTGGGCTCCTGCAACGAATGCGTGATGTCGGTCAACACGGGCACGCCGCAGGCCTGCATGAGCGGGATGCTGCGGAAATCGACCACCAAGTCCTGATAGCCGAAGGTGGTGCCGCGCTCGGTAAGCATGACGTCGGCGGCGACGTGGGCGGCATCCGCCGCCCGCCGCACCTTGTCCACGGCAAAGCCCATGGCCCGTGGCGAGAGGAACTGCCCTTTCTTGATATTGACACAGCGTCCGGTGCGGGCGGCCGCGTGCAACAAATCGGTCTGCCGGCATAAAAATGCCGGAATCTGCAAAACGTCGGCCACCGCGGCCGCCGTCGCCGCCTCCTCGGCCGTATGGATGTCGGTCACCACCGGCACGCCGTAGCGCCGCTTCACGTCCGAGAGCACCTTCAGCGCCTTTTCGTCGCCTATGCCTTGGAAAGAGTCCTCGCGCGAGCGGTTGGCCTTGCGGTAAGACGCCTTGAAGACAAACGGGATGCCGCGCTCCCGGCAGAGTTTATGTATATATTCCGCGATTTGGAACGGCATCTCTTCGTTTTCGATAACGCAGGGGCCCGCCATCAGGAAAAACGGCGCGTCAGCCCCCGCCTTGCCATCGGCAAGGGGATCACCCGGATAATAAGTCGATAAAAAGGCCGGTTTCATGGTTAAAACGCTTAAAAAATCAATTTGGTCTGGTAAGGAATCGGCTTGAACAGGTCGAGCTGGTTCTCCGACAGTTCCTCTTCCTTGCGCAACTGCTCGCTCCGCTCCTTGACGTAGAGGCGGGCGGCCTTCTTGTACAGGGCTTTGAGCGCGATGCCGTCGTGCGCGCAAAACTGCAACAGCTCGTTCCGCTCCTTCTCCGAGATGGAGAAAGCCACCTTGCAGTATTTGACCTTGGGACGCTGCGGCTTGCCGCCTTGCCCTTTATTCTTGCGGTTCTTGGAACGGACAGTCGCCATGGTTAAAGGTTTTAGCGGGGTGAGGCATGGGCCGGCGCGGTTCGGAGGGTTCAAACGGATGGCCCATGTAAAGCAGCGCGCCGGTCGTCGGGTCTAACTGAATCATCGCGCCCTTCACCACGGGCAGCACGAGCACGTCGCCCCATTGGGCCACGAACAGGTCGGCCTGTTGCAACGGCTGCACGCCCAGGCGTACCTGCGCGGTGACGGCCTGCGGCTGGCGGTAGTGGATGCCTTTGGGCGTCGGCTTCTTCAAGTCTAAGCGGCTCTGTTCGCAAATCAGCGCCTGGTCGCCGGCATAGGGCAGGGGCGAGAGCTGGATGCAGAGCACGTCTTCGTCACCCGGCTTCACCATCGCGCGTTCGTCGGGCGTTATCGGCTGGATGCCGTTTTGGGCGTCGAAGAACGCCACGGGGTAGCGGGTCGTCGTGTCGCCGATGTCGATGCGGAACGTGTAATGCGATTCGGAACGGCTGATGACGCCCGTAAAGCTTTCCATATATTCGTTTTCGATCTGCAACAGGTGGTCGTACATGAACTGGATGGTCTGCGGGGCGTAGTTCACTTCCTGCAGGCCCGTCAGCAGGTCGATGCGGTATTTCTTGCTCTCGATGATGAGGTTGGCGATTTCCTCGGCTTTCTGCGCCAGGCTCTTGGCTTCCACCACGGGCGTGAGTACCGTGCGCAACACGCGCGTCGTGTCTTTCCATTCCTCCACATACGTGGTGTCGTATTTCTCATAGACGTTCAGGTCGGCGAAGGGCGCCTTGACGCCTAACGAGCCGATGCTGCTGCGGTGTTCGCCGCCTTGACGCGGGCGGGAGCCGTCGCGTGCGCCCATCCGTTGCAGGCAGGGCTTGGGGTGGTTCACCGAGGCGAGGATGCCGTCCGGCGACAGGCTCAGGTCGGGGAACTGGTCGGGGCGGGAAGCGTAGATGCAGAACTGCTGTTGCGGGTCGGGCTGCACGGTGTTGCGCAGTTCGGCCGAAACGATTTTATAAACGCTTTTCTCCTCTTTGATATAGTTGTCGATGCCTAAGAGTTTGGCGGCGTAGTCGCCGTATATACCTTTCTTGTAGGTCGTCTTCTCCACGGTCAGCCGCAGTTCGATGCCGTTCTGCGGCAGGTAGTAGAACAGGCCGCGTCCCATGGGCGTTTCGGTAACGCCCTGCACCGACTCCACGGTGTATTGGGCGCGGACGTCGGGCGAAAGACAGAGGGCCGTCAGCGAAAGCAGGCCTGAGAGCAGGCCGTATTTGGCAAATCGTTTCATAGCGCTTTATTGATTTTTGGAGCGTTGTTTCTTTTTCAGTCGGTTGCGGACGATGAGGAACAGGAGCACGACGGCCACCACGGCCGCGATGCCGTAGCCGATTTCGTGGCTGTACCGCGTCACGGTGTCGATGAGGCGGTCTTCGGGAATCTGCGATTCCAACCAGTAGCCGAGGCCGGCCAGCACGCTGTTCCAGAGGCCCGCGCCCAAGGCCGTATAGCCGATAAAGGGCAGCAGTTTCATGCCCGACAGCCCGGCCGGAATCGAAATCAGCTGACGGATGGCCGGGATGAGCCGCCCCACGAGCGTCGAAACGGCGCCGTGCCGGTTGAAATAGGCCTCCGCCTTATGCAGTTTCTCTTCGTTGAGCATACACAGATGCCCGATTTTGCTGTTCACGAATTTGAGCACGAGCGGGCGGCCGAGCCATGCGGCCAGGCCGTAGTTGATAAGCGCCCCCAGCACGGCGCCGAGCGTGGCGCAGAGCAGGATGGCCAGCAGGTTCATCTCACCCGTGGAGGCCGCGCGGTAGGCGGCCGGCGGCACGATGACCTCCGACGGAAACGGAATGAACGAACTCTCGATGGTCATCAAGAGCGTGACGGTCCAATAGTTGAGGTGATCCAGACACCATTGTATAAAAGCTCCCATAGCGTTGCAAAGATACTAAGAAATTCGGTTTTTTATCCTTGCGTCGGGCGCGTATGGGGTCGTCAGGCCTGTTTCTTATAGGTGACGACGGAGAGCAGGTTGAAGAGGACGGCGAATACGCCAAGGGCGGCGAAGCAGCGCCACAGCTCGAAAAAGGTCGTTCCTTTCAGATAGACGGCGCGCATGACCTCGATGAAATAGCGCGGCGGCAGAAAGAGGGTGACCGTCTGCGCCCATCGCGGCATTGACTCAATCGGCGTCATCAATCCGCTCATCAACATAAATATCATTACGAAGAAAAACATCACGAACATGGCCTGTTGCATCGTGTCCGATATATTCGCGACGGTAACGCCCAGACCCGACATCACCAAAATGAACAACATGGCCGCCAGGTAGATGGCGCCCAGTGCACCCACGGGCCACAGGCCATA
>CAMWIS010000124.1 GCA_947174375.1 uncultured Bacteroidales bacterium | reverse complement strand
TCATGGCCTGTAAGTCGGAAGTAGTCAGGATGGGGAGGAGTGAATCGATGACTTCTATCGGCTTGTGCCACCATTGCAGGCGTTCCAATAAAGCAATCGTCTCGTCGTCAAACCTTTTGCGGATAACCCTTGCCGGATTGCCGACGGCCACCGCATAGGGCGGTATATCGGAGGCTACGGTGGCGTTGGTGCCGATGATGGCGCCGTCGCCGATATGTACGCCCGGCATGACGGTGACGTTTTGCCCTATCCATACATCATGCCCGACCACGGTGTCGCCTTTAAGCGGCAGTTCGTCTTTCACGGGGGTTATCATGCTGCCCCAATCGCCTCCCATAATGTAGAAAGGGTAAGTCGTAGCACAGTTCATGCGGTGGTTGGCGCCGCCCATGATGAAATTCACGCCTTTGGCGATGGCGCAGAAATTGCCGATAATCAGCCGGTCTTCTATGAATTTATAGAAATGGGTGACGTGTTCCTCAAACTTATCCGCACCGTCCATGTCATCATAATAGGTGTAATCCCCGACGATGATTCTCGGATCCTTTACCACGTTCTTTATGTAGCAAAGACTGGGAATATCGGGATTAGGAAAAGCCTTGTCTTTATCTGGAAATGTCTTCATAGGGTGGAGTTATTGGTTTATCCTTTTCGGAAGGGGGCGACGGCGCGGTCGAAGATGCCTTGCAGGTAGGCCAGGGCCATGCCGTAGTTGCTGACCGGCACGCCGGCGTCGATAAAGGGCGTGAGCCGTTGTTCCAGCTGTTTGCCCGTCACCATGCAGCCGCCGCATTGAATGACCATGGCGTAGCGGTCGGGCGCGTCGGGCAACGGGTTCAGCCCCGAAACGAATTCGAATTGCAGTTGTTTGCCCGTGCGTTGCCGCAGCAGGTTCGGCAGCTTGACGCGGCCGATGTCGTGGCAGTTGATTTGGTGCGTGCACGATTCCAACAGCAGCAGGCGGTCGCCGTCCTGCAGGCGGGCGATATGGGGCGTGCCTTGCAGATAGGCGTCGAACGGCCCTTTCTGCCGCGCGAGGCAGATGCTGAAACTCGTAAGCGGTTGTTCTGCGGGCAACATCGCGTGGACTTCCTTGAACGCCTGACTGTCGGTGATGACGAGGCGGGGCGGGGCGTTGAGCCGCTGCAGCATCTGCGGCAACTCTTCGGGCTGACAGAGCAGACAGCCGGCGTGCAGGTCAAGGCACTGGCGGCTGATTTGCACCTGTGGCAGGATAAGCCGGTCTTTGGGGGCTTCGGCGTCGATGGGCGTCACGAGCAGGACTAAGTCGCCGGCCTGAATCAAGCCCTCCAAGACGGGGCGGGGGGCGGCGTGCGCTGCGCCGAGCAGCGTTTTGAGCGCGGCGATGAGCGGGGCCGCGGGGTCGTCCGTATCTGCGGCCGCCTGCACCGTGGAGAAATCCACGATGGGACAGTCGGGGTACCGCCGCGCCAAATCGGCTTTTAGCGCGTCGGACAGCGGCTCTTCGTCCCGCTTGTTGTGGAGCAGCACGAACGGCACCCGTTTCTGCGCGAGCGCCCCGCAGATTTCCTGTTCCGCCTCGCCGAAGCCGTTGTGCGAGAACAAGACGACCGCCGCCTGCAACAGGTTGAGCGTGCGCCGGCTGCGCTCCACGCGCTGAAAGCCCACGCCGCCCTCGTCGTCCCAGCCGGCCGTGTCAATCCACACGCAGCGGCCCAGGCCGAAGACCTCCATGGATTTCTTGACCGGGTCGGTCGTCGTGCCGGGCGTGTCGGAAACGATGGAGACCTGTTGGCCGGTCAGCAGGTTCATCAGGGCGCTCTTGCCTTGGTTGCGGCGGCCCAACAGGCCGATAAAGATTTCGTCGTGCATAGGGGAAGGGGTTGTCTTTTTGCAAAAATAGCGATTTTTGGGCTTAAATTCGTATCTTCGCAGAGGAATAAGCGTGCACGATAGACAGACATGGAGAATCAACAACCCATCATCATACCGCCGTTTTTGCAGGCGGGCGACAAGGTGGCCCTCGTCTCGCCGGCCGGCTGCATCGAGCCGGCTTGCCTGGAGCGGGGGCAGCGTCAATTGGCGGCCTGGGGCTTGAGCCCGCAGATAGGCGGCCATGTGTTGGACCGGGCGGGGCTGTTCGCCGGCCGGCGGCAAGACCGTCTGCACGACCTGCAGCGGGCGTTGGACGACCCCGACATCAAGGCCGTCGTCGCCACGCGGGGCGGCTACGGCACGGCCTCGCTCCTCGACAGTTTGGACTTTACGGCCTTTGCGCGTCAGCCCAAATGGGTGGTGGGCTTCAGCGACCTGACGGTGCTGCATTCGCATCTGCAACGGCATCTGCACGTCGCCACGCTGCACGCCGCCATGCCGCAGACCTATCCGGGGGAGGGGAAAGCTTTGGATACGCTCCACCGTGCGCTCTTCGGCCAAACGCTCGGCTACGCGGCCTTGCCGCCGCACCCGGCCCAGCGGGCGGGCGCGGCGCGGGCCCCGATCGTGGGCGGCAACCTCTCGGTGCTTTACAGCCTGCGCGGCACGCCCACCGATATAGACCCCGCCGGCAAAATCCTGTTCATCGAAGACCTGAACGAATTGGACTACCATATCGACCGTATGTTGCTCAACCTGTACCGGGGCGGTTGGTTCGACCGCTTGGCCGGGCTCGTCGTCGGCGCGTTTACGGGCATCCGTCCGGGCGCCCGCCCGCTGGGTCAGAGCGTTACGGAGACCGTGGAACGCTATGTTGAGGCCGCCTACGCCAAGGGCGCGCGCTATCCCGTCTATTACGACTTCCCCGCCGGCCATATCGAGAACCACCATGCGCTCTATATGGGCGTGCCGGCCGTGTTGAACGTCGGCGCGCCGGGTCAACCCTCGTCCTTGATTTTCGAAACCCGCTAACGCCTGAGGAATGGAACGGATGGAAACAAACGCCAAGCCCGCCGATAAGTCCCGTCTGGAGCGGCTGTCCAGCGCGTACAGCCTTTCCGACATGGAAATCTTTATCTTCCCCGATTTGATGTACGCGCTCGTCATCGCCAACATCCTCTCGCCCGAACTGTGGGCGTGGAAGCGTGACCCGTGGTTCGCGAACATCGAGAAAAAGTCGTTCAACTACAAGCTCAACCGCATCAAGCAATACATCATGGATCACTTCGTGTTCAACCTGGATTTGGACACGTGGGGGCTCACGACCAAAGACACCGAGATAGCGCGCTTCAAAGACTTCGTCGATATGGCCGCGCTCCGGGTGTCGAACGCGCTGTTCGGCTACGAGGGCGACAAATACTATTTCGACATCGACATCCGCCGTCATTTCGGTCTGGACCGCTACAACGACGAGCAGATTCCGTATTGGAAGACCGAGACCGTGGAGGCCATGAAGGCGTTCCGCTACAAGGAAGGCTATACGACGGGGGCGGGCGAATGCGTCTCGCTGGCCGCGCTCTATGTGGCCGCCATGTTCGTGGTGGGGCATATCCCGTTGGAAAAGATGTTCATGATAGCCACGCCCTTGCATTCGCAGAACTTCATGGCCGAGGGCGAAGGCTTTATGACCAACAACCGCCGCATCGTCACCAAGAAGATGTGGTATAACGGCACCGAGATTTCGGCCAAGGCGCGGCGCGCGGTGGAGCACGAGAACATCACGATAGTGTCGCACGTGAGCGGCTACATCCATACGTTTTATAACAAGGCGACGATAGACCCGGCGGCTTATGACGACTTCCAACAGCGGTTCCGCGCCTACCTGTCCGCGCCGCTGACGTTCGAGACGTTCGCCAACTTCCTGTTCAGCCGCGAGAAATACTGGGATTGCTTCCAGTACGCGCACCGTCACAACGGCAAGACGTGCTATCTGCCGATGCGGAGCGTCTTCAACGCGCAGCGTTCGAGCAAAAACCGTTTCGACAACGAGAGCCGCGCCGCCCTGTTGCAGGAGATGGAGGCGCAGGCGTTCTCGCTCTCGCGCATGGAAGACAAAATGCTCATCAACGAGGTGGAAGACTACCTCTATCTGCATCCGGATTGCGGTTTCGAGCAGTACGAACGCTATTTTGTGGAGGAATTGCTGACCGGGCATTGCGACGACGTGCAGCCGCTGTTTTCGGAGTTGAAGGCGTTTCTGCACGTGGAACCGCGTCTGCCGTCGGCCGCCGACAAGCGGTTTGAGACGGAGGCGGCTTGGACGCTTGCGCCCGGCCTGTCGCGCGAAGAATACCGCGATTATGTATATACGCAGGCGGCCGACGGCGCGGATTGGGCGGATTTGGCCATCTACGCCTACCGCGATATGCGGGACGTGGATTGGCGGCCCTTCTTGAGGGCGGCCGTCGAGCGCAACCCGGTGGGCGTGACGATGTGCGAAGGGCTGTCGGACGAGGCGGTCTATGCGCGTCTGCAAGCCATGCCGTCGGTCTCCATCTACGAGGAGGCGTTTCGGCTCGCGCAGCCCGATGAGGTCTGGAACTATGGCCGTGGCGACGGCTTGGAGAAAGC
>CAMWIS010000123.1 GCA_947174375.1 uncultured Bacteroidales bacterium | reverse complement strand
TATACAATCCGGTGCGCGTACTGTTCGGCGTCAACCAAATCGCCAACATCGGCCGCTACATCCCCGCCGGCGTCAAGGTACTGGTGACCTACGGCGGTGGCAGCATCAAGAAAAACGGCGTGTATGAACAGGTGTGCGACGCGCTGAAAGGCTTTACGTTTATGGAATTCGGCGGCATTGAGCCGAACCCCAAATACGAGACGCTGATGAAGGCCGTGGAAATCGTCCGCAAGGAGAACATCGGCTTTCTGTTGGCCGTGGGCGGCGGCTCGGTCATGGACGGCACCAAGTTTATCGCGGCGGCCTCCTGCTTTGAAGGCGGTGACCCTTACACGATCTGCACCGAGGGTGCGGAAGTGAAGAAAGCCGTGCCGCTCGGCTGCGTGGCGACCCTGCCGGCCACGGGCTCCGAAATGAACGCCGGCGCCGTTATCAGCCGGCTCTCGACCCAAGAGAAATTCGCGTTCCATTCGCCCTTGGTGTTCCCGCAATTCTCGGTGCTGGACCCGACGGTGACGCTCAGCCTGCCGCCGCGTCAACGCGCCAACGGCGTGGTGGACGCCTTTATCCATGTGACCGAACAGTATCTGACCTACCCCGCCGACGCCAAGGTGCAGGACCGCTTTGCGGAAGGCCTGCTCTTGACGCTGATTGAGGAAGGCCCGAACTACGTGCATCAGCCCGACGACATCGACACGGCTTCGAACGTGGTATGGGCGGCGACGATGGCGCTCAACGGCCTGATTGCGGCCGGCGTGCCGGAAGACTGGGCCACGCACCAGATCGGCCACGAAATAACGGCGCTCGAAGGCTTGGATCACGCGCAGACGCTGGCCTTGGTATGGCCGGGCTTGCAAAAGACGATGCGGGCGTCCAAACGCGAAAAGCTGTTGCAGTTTGCCGAACGTATCTGGAACCTGCGCGACGGCGACGAAGAGGGCCGCATAGACGAGGCCATCGCCCGCACGGAGGCGTTCTTCCGCAGCCTGGGCGTGGGCACGCGCATAACCGACTATCCGCAACTCGCGTCGTCTAACTTCATCGACGTGATTGTGGAACGTTTCCGCAAGCGCGACACGCATTTGGGCGAACGCGCCGAGATAGACTGCGATACGGTGCGCCGCATTTTGGAAGACCGCCGATAAAGACGGGGTTAGCGAGGCATGACGGCAGACAGCAAAGACATTGCCATTGTGGGCATGGGGCGTGTGGGCACGCACCTGTCGCGGGCGCTACGCACGGCGGGCCACCGGGTGACGGAAATCCGCACGCACGCTGCCGTGGAGGCGGCGCGATGTGCGGCCGGCATGGACTTGGTGTTGCTCTGCGTGCAGGACGAACGGCTGCCGGAACTGAACCGACAACTGCGGTTGCCGGCCGGCCGCACGGTCGTGGCGCACGTTTCGGGCGCCACGCCGCTGCAAGCCATTGCAGACATCGCGCCGCACCACGGTGTGTTCTACTGCTTGCAGACGTTCAGCCCCGGCGATGAAATAGACTACAGCCGCATGCCGATTCTCGTGGAGGCCGACGACGAGCCGACGGCCATCCTGCTGGAAACGGTGGCGCGGTCTTTGAGCCGCAACGTGCGCCGCATCGACTCGCAACAACGCTTGGGCTTGCATCTGGCGGGCGCTTTCGCCTCCAACTACAGCAACCTCATGTACACGGCGGCGGAACAGGTGCTGCAAGCCTGCGGGCTGGAACTGTCGCTGCTACAACCGATTATAGAACAGACAGCCGCCAAGCTGCGGCGAATGCCGCCCTTGGAGGCGCAGACCGGCCCCGCCCTGCGCCACGACGAAAGCACGCTGGCCCGTCACCGCCAACTGCTGAAAGACCTGCCGGTGACGGACGGGCTGTTGGATATATACAACGAATTGGCCGACCTTATCATAAAATTTAAAACCGATGGGCAATTACAAGGAAAAACTGCATAAAATCACGACGATGATTTTCGACTACGACGGCGTGATGAGCGACGGCAAGGTGTGGGTCATCGACCCGGAGACGCAACTCCGCAACGCCAACGTCAAGGACGGCTACGCGTTGCACCATGCCGTGAAGAAAGGCTTCCGCGTGGCGGTCATCTCGGGCGGCAAAGGCGAATGCATCCGCCAGCGTATGGCGTTTTTGGGCGTAAAGGACGTATTCCTGCAGGTGCCCTACAAACGGCAGTGCTTCGAGAACTATTTGGCCGAACACGGCCTGCAACGCGAACAGGTGCTGTATATGGGCGACGACATTCCCGACTACGAGCTGATGAAGCTGGCGGGCGTATCGGCCTGCCCCGCCGACGCGGCGCACGAAATCCGCGAGGTGGCCGACTATGTGTCACACCTCAACGGCGGCGAAGGCTGCGTGCGCGACATCGTGGAACAGGTGATGCGGTCGCAGAACGTGTGGTTTGACGAAGCGGCCCTGCATTGGTAAATAAAAAGCATATATAAGATATGAAGACCAAACTTTCCAATCTGATTTCCGGCCTGATTGTGGCCGCGATGGTGGTCATAGCCGCCACGGCCATTGTCAGCAGCGCGACCGGCCGTCTGCGCGCCCAGGAGCGCATCAACTGGTTCCAGTTCGAACAGGCGCTTGAAATGAACCAAGCGCGGGCGGAACAGGGGCTGCCCGTCAAAAAGATTTTCGTTGATGTATATACTGACTGGTGCGGCTGGTGCAAACGGCTTGACGCCACGACGTTTGCCAATCCCGAAATCATCAAGTACATGAACGAGCATTTCATCGCCGTCAAACTCAATGCCGAACGGCAGGACACGGTGGTCATCAACGGCCAGGCGTTCGTCTATGTGCCGGGCGACGGGCGGCGCGGCGTACACCAGTTGGCGGTGGTACTGTTACAGAACCATATGTCGTACCCGTCGTGCACGTTCCTGAACGAGAACGGCCAGCAGTTGCAGGTCATCCCCGGCTATATGGACGCGAAACGCTTTGAGACCGTGTTGCATTTCTTTGGCGATGACGCTTACAAGACGGAGGATTGGGACGCGTACAGCGCGAATTTCAAAGGCAATATCACGGACTGACGCGCAGCCTGGAAACACACGAGCAGAAACGCAAAGAGCCGACCCCGTAAGGAGCCGGCTCTTTTTCTTGGCCGTCTGTCGGACGGCGCGGCGGCTTGTAGGCCTACCGGTATTCTATCTGACGCGCCACGATGGTGGTGGGCACGCAGTCGTTCGCATAAATCGTGCAACGTGTCCAGTTGTTGTGCGTGTCATACTCGTAAACCAGCTTCATCGTACCGACCGAACCGCCGGGAACGCCCTCACGCACATAGTCGATATCGCCCTTGTCGTTATAGGTGTAAGCCGTCTTGGATTTCATGACGCCGTCCTTATTGTAGTACTCTTCGTTGATGAGCCGGCCCTGGGCGTCATAGGCCATATTCTTACGGTAAATCAAACGGTCTTCCTTGCCTTTCATCTGTTCCATGGTGCGGTGACCCGCCGCGTCATAGGCGTATTCCATGGTCTGCAGTTTTTCGCCACGCGGGTTGCGGCGCGTTACATTGCCCAACCGGCCCGACTTGTCGTACGTGTATATTTCCGTGTAAGACAAGTCACCCTCGGCGTTATAGACGGATTCCGATTGAATCTTGCCCTTGGCATTGTAGTCGAACGTACCGTAAGCATCCATCAAATCCTTGTCGGAATACCGTTTCTGCGTGCTCGGCTTGCCGTCTTTCTCTTCGGTCGTGAAGTAGAACAGCATATCGCCTTTCTGATTCAACTCCATCACGCGCGCCAGATTGCCGTTTTCAGCGTATTCGACAATCACCGGATGTTCCTGCATGGCCCCTACCTCCACATGGTCTATCTTGTCGATGGCTTCAAACATCTTGACGACGACGCGGCGGGCGCCTTTGGCGGTGTAATTGTCGTTGTCGGTGTATTGGGGCGGCACCAAAGCGTGGAGCGGCGTGGCAACGCATAAAGCGGCCACGAGCAACAACGGCCAGGCGTTTTTTCGGATGCGGGCTACCTGCCCTTTCGTTTCATTGTGCTTGAACATAATCGTTTATTCTTTTATGATTCTTATTCTGTATCGGTTTTCGGCAACGGCGCGCTAACGCAATTCCGCACCGGTCTGCTGGACGAGGCTGTTGAAAATCTTTTCCATCGTCTTTTCAATCTGCTTGTCGGTCAGCGTCTTGCCGGGGTCTTGCAACATAAAGCTGACGGCATACGACTTCTTTCCGTCGGGCAGGTTCTTGCCTTCGTACACGTCGAACAGACGGATGTCGCGCAACAGGGCCTTTTCGGCCTGACGCGCGGCGGCCTCTATCTGCTTGAACGCGACGGCATGGTCGATGAGCAACGCCAAGTCGCGCTTCACGGCGGGGAACTTGGCGATTTCCTTATAGACCACGGGCTTGACGGGCCGGCATTTGAGCACGGTGTCCCAATCGAAGTCGGCGTAGAACACGGGCTGCTTGAGGTCGAAGCGGCGCAGGAGCTGCGGCTGCACTTCGCCGAAGG
>CAMWIS010000122.1 GCA_947174375.1 uncultured Bacteroidales bacterium | reverse complement strand
TTTTCCAAAATGCCGCAGAGGCGGAACCAGTCGGCCCGGCCGGCCGTGTCGTAGAGCGTATAGGCATCGAGTTGGGTACGGTCGCCGGATGTGGAGACCACCGAGAAGCGGGCGGCGGCCTCTCGGCTCAGCGCGTCCCGCAGCGCGGCGCTGTCGGCGGCTTCGGCATAGCGGTCGAAATACACGCCACGGAAAGCCGACAGGGCGGCGGTTTGATTCTGAGTCGGTTGCGCTTGCGCGGCTTCGTTCGTATAGACGAGACGGCGGCCGTCGGCACCCTGCCATTCGGCCCTTGCGACGTCATAATAATAGTAGTGGCAAATCCAGCGGTTGCGCCAGTGCCGGGCGTCGGCCGTAAAGTCGGCGGCCAAGGCGGCTTCCCCGCCCCCGTCCGTCTGCCGCGGGTCGTAGAGGCGGCTGTAAAGCCGGCGGCTCTCTTTCAGATACAGCCGGCGGTCGGCCTTTCGCCAGCGGCCCCGCCATACGGGATGCAGACCGCCGAAGCGGCCGCGCGTGTAAATCCGCAGGCGGCCTTCCTCGGCCCGGCTGTTTTGGGCGTCCAAAACGGAATCCAAAGCCTCCGCCGTCGCGATGCCCCGCACCTCCCAGTGGCGGAGGTTATCCAAGAGCGTCTCCACGGCCACCTCGTCGGCCGCCACGGGCGCGGCATAGGCCGGATGGCTCAGCATCCAGACATCCGCCTGGCGGTATAATTTGAAAACGGTGTCGTTGACGCGGAAGCGGATTTCGGCGATATCGGCCGTCGGCGCCGTCAGTTCGGGCGTGCGTTGCCGCCCCTGCCAGCGGAAGTAAACCAAGGCGGCCACCGCAATAAGCAGCACGATACCAATTATGATTAATATATTGTTCGCTAACTTCTTAGGCACGGTTACTTAAAGCGTTTATTCCGCAGGTAGTTGAGGCCGAATCCGAGCGCGCCGAGCAGGCAGAGCGGCAGGCCGATGAGGAGCAGCGTCCAACGGGAACGCGTCGCCTCCACGCGGGGGGCGTCCAACAGCCGCCAGGCAATCTGCCGTTCCCGCAGCGGAATCCATTCGGGATGGCCGCAGAGCAGATGGACGGTGCGTATCAGAAAGTCCTGGTTGCCGTACAGACGGCCGGCGTAGGCGTCGAATCCGGCCGGATAGGCCTCCCCGTTCCGCGCGTCGAAGTCGTTGCGGATCAGGTTACCGTCACCGATAACGACCATGGCCGTGGGTTCACTCTGCGCCCGGAACGCGGCCGCATCGGCGGTTTCGGGGCGACGCGCCTTGAAAGCCGACTCAAACACGCCCTCTATCCACCAGCCCACGGTCTGCACGCCGCCCGTGAACTGCTCCGGCTCCAACTGTTCGCGCATGAGGTCAGCCGAGATGACGTGCGGCAACGGGATGCGGCGCGTATAGGCCGAGGTCTGCAACCAGGGCCGCTTGACCAGGCCGTTGGCGATGGTGTCGATACCGGCCACGAACTCGCCGCACAGCGGCTCCATCTGTTGCCCTATGGCCGAATCGGCCGGCATCAACACGGGTCGATAGACGTTCGGGATAAATTCGATGAGCGGACGGCTGCCCATATAACCGGTCACGACGGGCGACGGGCAGGCGTTCAAATCCAAAACCGCCTCGTTGCGCACACGGAAGCCGTAGCGGAACCAGACTTCCTCCCAGTTGAGCGGATAGAGCAAGGCCAAGTCCTCCTCCTTGAAGCGCAACGAGTCCAGACGCGCGTTGCTGGGGTCGATGAGCCACAGCAGCTTGCCGCCCTGCATGATATACTGGTCGATACGGTATTTCTCTATATCGGAAAAGGCCTCGGTGGGACGCGCCATAATGAGCAGGTCGTAGGCGTCGAGGGGCGTTGTGTCGCCGAAGGCCCAGCGTTCGGTGCGGTAAAACAGGCTCAGCGCCTTGCCCACCGACAGCGTGCGGCTGAACGGCCATTCGCCCTGCCCTTCGAGAAAGGCCACGCGCTGCGCGGGCGGGTCTTCCAACAGCCGGATGGCCTGGATGAGTTGCAGTTCCAGATTTTCGACGCTGCGGTTGAGCGTGCTTTGGGCGTCTTGGCCCAGTTGGGGCTGCAACAGGTTGAGCGGAAGGGTTTTGTCGCCTATCGTCAGCTCCGCGCACGGGAAAATCAGCCGCCGGTTCATGCCCTCTTTCGTCTTGACTTCAAGCTGGGTGGGTTGCAGGCCCTTTTCCATGAGCTCGCGGATGAGCGCGTCGCGCTTGCCGGCTTCGGCGTCGTAGATGTCGATGAAACGGTAGCGCAGGTCGGGCCGGTAGCGGCGGAATTCGTCAAGCAGTTCACGCAGGCTCTTTTCCATGCGCTTGAACGCGGCCGGCAAATCGCCCGTCAGATAGACCTTGACGAGTACGGGCGTCTCGTGCTTTTTGAGGATGTCTTTAGAAACCGGCAACAGCGTGTAGCGTTTGTCGGCCGTCAGATCCCAGCGTCCGCCCCAGTCGGCGGCCGTGACGCCCAACAGCAGGATGGCGCACAGGAGCCGGATGGCCGGCCGTTTGAGGCTGCGTTTCTGCCGCGCGATACGCCAGACGGTGAGTCCGAAGAAGATGGCCGACAGGATGATGTAATAGGCGATGTCGCGGATGTCGAGCACGCCGCGGCTCAGCGACAGATAGTGATGCCGCAGCCCCAGCGAGGCCGTCTGCAGGTCGATACGGCCTAAGAGCGGCAGGCGCGAGAGCGCGTCGAAGCCCCAGTAGAACACGGCGCAGGCGGCCGCCGACAGGATGAACGCCATCATTTGGTTGCGTGTGCAGGCGGACAGGAACAGCCCGATGGAGATAAACACCGCCCCCAACAGCCACACGCCGATAAAAGCGCCCCAAAACGCGGCGCGGTCGATGTTGCCCGGCGGCGTGGCCAATTCCGCCATACAATACCTATAAAGGAAGGCCGGCAACAGGAACAGCAGCAACAGGATGCTTACGGCCAGCCATTTGCCGCCCACGATGGCCGCCTCCGATACGGGGCGCGTGAGCAGGCTTTCGAGCGTGCCGGCTTTTTTCTCCTCCGCAAAACTGCGCATACAGAGCGCGGGAATCAGGAACAGGAACACGAGCGGCATCCATTCAAAGAAGCCGTCCATCGCCGCGAAACCGCTGTCAAACAGGTTGTAGGGCGTTGGCAGGACAAACAGCACGCAACCGTTGAGCACGAGGAACACCGCCCCTATGAGGTAGGCCGAAGCGCCGGCGAAAAACGAGCGGATTTCTTTTTTGACGATGGCGAACATGGGGCTGCGCGTTAGGCTTTGAAATGGATGGTGACCGGGGCCTGGAGTTTGAGGTTGATGAGTTGCGTGGCCGACGCGCGGTTCAACGAGATTTCCAACAGTTGGTTGTCGAGGAATAACGCGCAGAGGTCGGCCTCGGGTACCTCGCCGTAAGCGCGGCTGATGCGGTTGAGCGGCTGTTTGCCGCGGTGGGCGTCGTAGGAACGCAAGCGGATTTCGAAATGCGGGAATTCGGCCAACACCTTTTCAAACATAGACCGTCCGATATTCGTAACGCCGTTGCCGTAACTGTCGGTGTAGATGACCTTCCCGATGATTCGAGCGCCGACCTGCAGGCCGTTCTCGCCGTAGTCCTCTTCGATGTAGGCCTCATTGAATTTCTGGTTGAAATTCTGCCCCTGCCAGTCGTATGGTTCGCCGATTTCGGACGGGTCACCGCCCTGCGCGATATGGACGGCCGCCATCGGGAACAGGTTGAGCGACGGGAACGTGGCCGTTTCGCTGTCGGACTTCAACATAATGCGCCAAGCCTGCATCGGTTTGTGGTCGAACAACTTTGGGAAAATACCGTTGTCGGCCCCGATGAAATACTGACCGCCTTCGTAAACCACGATATGCGGCCGTTTGGGCGTTGCGATGTCGTTGACGCAGATACAGTGCACGGTGCCGGGCGGGAAATACGGATAGGCCTGTTTGAGCACGTAGGCGGCCACCGTATCGTTATACTTCGGAATCTGATGCGAGATATCGACAATGCGCACGTCCGGCCATTCGCAGTACAAACGGCCCTTGACGGCGGCCACATAGTGGTCGGCCAATCCCCAATCGCTGAGCAATGTGACAATCGACATCGAAAAATCCCTTCTTTCTGCAAAAATAATCATTTGGTGGGCATTTATCAAAATTTGTTTTAATTTTGTCATATGAGCGAAACGTTTATCGAAATTCAGTCGGCCGACCCCAAGGAACTCTTCGGTTTGGCCGAAGAAAAATTAGACGGCATCCGGAAGCATTTCCCGCAACTGCGCGTCATTCTCAGGGGGCATCTGCTCAAAGCCGTGGGCGACCCGGCGCATTTGGCCGATTTTGAACAGAAAATGAAGCTGGTGTTGTGGCATTACGACCGCATGAACCGGCTGACGGAAAAGGATATCGAACGTATTTTTGAACAGGAGGCCGAGGAACCGGCCGAACCGACCCCGGTGGCCGCCGACGCCATCCTTGTGGCCGGCAGCGGCGGACGGCAGATC
>CAMWIS010000121.1 GCA_947174375.1 uncultured Bacteroidales bacterium | reverse complement strand
CCATGTTTTCTTCTTTCTTTGCCATATTGATAAAGTGTTTATGTTTTCGATTCGAATGCAAAGATAACCCTTTGCCCTCCGTTCCACCAAGCGGATTTTCTTAAAAATATTAAAATTCCAACGCCTCATTCAAGAAAGCGTTGAACGGCTGCAACATACGGGTGTATTCCACAATTTTGTCGATGTAGGACAGCTGACCGACGGCGCGGTCCGGCAACGGTTTCATCAGGAAATAATACCGGTATTTGAGCCATTCTATGTCGGAAAAATCCTTGTCGAAACCCTTGGGCGGCATCTTCATCTTGGCTTCTTGGTCCAATTCGCCGAACGTCTTGACAATGGCGGGATCCAACACGATTTTTTTGAAATCCGCACTCCGGAAATAGATGTGCTGACGGATTTTTTTCATCGACTCCGGCTGCAAGCCATACACGCCCGCCCCCACGGCGCAACGCCCCGGCTCGATATGCAGGTAATAGCCCGAAAACTCGCCATGCGCACCGCCCTTGCAGATGAAGATGCCGATATAACGCTTGTAGGGTGTCTTGTCGGGCGAAAAGCGCGTGTCGCGGTAGATGCGGTACATACAGCGTTTGGCCGTCAGCCCCCGCAGCTCGGGGTCGAAATGGGCCATGCGGGCGATACAGGCGTCCGTCATGGCTTCCAAATGCTTTCTCAACCGGTCGTAGCGCGGCTTGTTTTCCGCGAACCATTCGCGGTTGTTGTTCTCGCGCAAATCCTTGATAAACGGCAGGATGTCGGCCTGCAAGGCCGGATCGGGAACCGTGGGCGTTTCGGCAGTCGTTTTCTTCATCGCTTCGGGTTATTTAGTTTTTCTTTCGAATCAGCATCAGGCCGTCCCGCATACGCAACGGCAGGTTCTCCACGTCGGGGTCGGCCTGCACGAGGTCGTTGAAACGGCGCAGGGCCTGCGTGTCTTTGTCGCGGTAGTTTTCGTCCCACACCTTGCCGTTCCACAGGACATTGTCGGCCAACAGCCAGCCGCCCGACGGCAACAGCGCTTTGAGCAGCGGGTAATAGTCGGCGTAGCGCGCCTTGTCGGCATCGAGAAATATCAAATCGAAGGCGGCGCCCTCGCCGGCCAAGCGCGTCAAATGCGCCCCGGCCTCGCCCCACAGCACGTGGATACGGTGGGCATAGGCCGACTCGGCGATATACTTCCGCAGCAGTTCTTCGGTCAGCGGGTCATGCTCTATCGTAAAGACCTCGCCGCCCTCCGCCAGCCCCGCCGCGAGGCAGAGCGTGCCATAGCCCGTAAACGCGCCCACCTCCAATATGCGCTTGGGACGCAGCATCCGGCTGACCATCTCCAAAAAACGGCCCTGGTAGGCACCCGACAGCATACGCGGCGACAGCATACGGACATGGGTCTCGCGGTCAAGCCGCGCCAACAGCGGGTCGGGCGGCGTCGTATGCGCGGCAAGGTAGGCCGCGGCGCGCGGGTCATCCGGGAGTTCAAATTCTTCCATAAGGCATATCCTATATTGTCAGGCCATCAACAGCCGCAGCCATTCGTCCACGGCCACATGGGCGAAATAGTCCTGCAACGGGAGCGTCGCCAAGCGTTCCCGCAACGCGGCCTCCGTCAGCGGACAGCCGACCAAGGCGGCTTCAAAGGCCGCCGTGTCTTTCGTAAAGAAATAGTCGCCGAACACTTTCAATTCCGCGATACACCCTTCCGCCACGCGGCAATGGACTTCTATATTACCGCCCTTTTCGGTGTGCAGGCCCCGGCGGTAGCCATAGGCCGGCGACGAGCCGTAATTCCATTCGTAGGTGCCGTATTTCCGTTCTACCAAGCCGTTGACGGCCGCTTCCTCCTCGGCCGTGAACGGGCGCAAAACGGCCTGCGGGAACATACGCTGCACATGGGTTTCGATGGCGCGGATGAAATCCTCGACCGAAACCGGCCCGGACAGATGTTCGCTGATGTTGGTGATGCGGCTCCGCACCGACTGCACGGCCTTGCCCTCGAACTTGAGCGGGTTTACTTTGAGGCAGGGGCTCATATCGGCGATGTTGCTGCTGAACAACAACGTGCCGTGATGCAGGATGCGGTCTTGCCATACGCCGTTGGCGTTGCCGCTGAACTTGCGGCCGTCGATTGTCAGGTCGTTGCGTCCCTCGAAACGTGCCGCCACACCCATGCCCTGCAATACGTCGAGAATCGGCTGCGTGAATTCGTGGAAATCGGGCATCCGTTCGCGCTCGCCCTGCGCGTCGCAGATGCTACGGACAAACGTAAAGCAGATGTTGCCCAAGTCGTGGAACACGGCGCCGCCGCCCGTCATGCGGCGGATGACCGGAATATGATGCCGCTCCACATAGTCGCGGTCTATTTCGGCCAACGTATTCTGATGCCGCCCCACGATAACGGCCGGCTCGTTGCGCCAAAGCGCGAAACAATCCTCCCGCAGGTGTTTGAGCATGAATTCCTCGGCCGCGATGTTGAAATAGGGGGCGGTTTGGGGACGCTTTAAAATCAGCATATCGTACTTTATTATTATGTTTGTGGGGACGGCAAAAACAAAAAAAGCGGCTTACGTTATCCGTAAACCGCTTTGAGCTGTGACTCCGGAAGGATTCAAACCTTCAACCGCCTGATCCGTAGTCAGGTACTCTATTCAGTTGAGCTACGGAGCCATTCCCTTATTTTCAAGAGGAGTGCAAAAATACACTTTTTTTCAATATTCCGCAACTCCTGCAAAAAAAATCCAAAAAATTTTGACGCGCCTTCTATCCTAGGGCTCGCACACCACCCGCAGGCCGACGACATCGCGCTGTACGTCCGACAGATTCGCGAACCGCCGCGACACCCGGCAGGAATTCTGCTTGAAACGCCAACTGCCGCCCCGCTTTACGCGGAAAGAGCCGGTTTCAGGCCCCTTGGGGTTGTGCGACGGGGAAACGCTGTAATACTTCGGGTCATACCAATCCGAACACCATTCCCATACGTTGCCGCTCATATCGTAAAGCCCCAGGCCGTTCGGCTTCTTTTGACCGACCGGATGCGCCGTCCCTTCGCTGTTGAGACGCCGCCAGGCCACATCCCAGCTGTTGTTGTCACCGCTGTACTTCGTGCCGTCATGATGCCGGCCGCCCCGCGCCGCGTATTCCCATTCCGCCTCCGTCGGCAGACGGTATTTCCGCCCCGAAGCCGCGCTCAGCCGTTCGCAAAACAAAGCGGCCCGTTCCCAACTTACATAGTAGGTCGGATAGTCCGCGCCAACGCCTTCAAACGTATTTGAGGTATCTTCGGCCACCAGACGCGCGAACTCCGCGCCCATCAGCAACATCCACTGCCACTGCGTCACCTCGAATCTCCCGATGTAAAAGTCATCCAACGTGACCGTATGCACCGGATATTCATCAGCATAAGCATCGTTCCCCTGTTCGGGTGTGGCCCCCATCTCGAACGAGCCGCCCCGCACATAAACCATTTGCAGGTTCAAGCCCATCGCGTTTTCCACAAAATCGACGGTATCAAGCGGTTCCACCTCCGGCAAACCCGTTTCGGCTTCAGGCGTCCCTTCCAACACCTCCGCCGGTATCGTCCACGCATACAAAAGCGAACTTCCCAACAGCCAAGCTGCCAGAAGCCAGCCCCAACTCTTAAGTCCTATTTTCGTTTTCACGTGTTTTACTGCAATATACCTATACTGCGCTCCTACGACCGACGGTTAGAACCGCCGTTTGAAGCCGACAAAGATAGAACTTTGCAGAAAAAATTGCAAATAGAAAATTGCAAATAGCCTAACGTTCGCAAACGACGCGGAAGCCCCGGGCGAAGCCCTTATAGTTGGGGTAGTACTGACCACGGCTCGACACACGGGCCATGTTACCTTCGGACTGCCAATATCCACCGCGGACCACGCGCTCCTTGGCTCGAACCGAAACCGGCCCCGTCGGGTTAGTTTGCGGTTCGGACGGGTAATCATCATACAAATCCCCGCACCATTCCCCTACGTTACCGCTCATATCGTAGAGTCCCAGACCGTTCGGTTTCTTTTGACCGACCGGATGCGTAAGGGTATCGCTGTTGGAACGGTACCAAGCCACCTCATCGAGGTTATCGCTACCCGCATACTTCGTCTTGTCGGCCTTCTGACCGCCCCGCGCCGCATATTCCCACTCGGCCTCGGTCGGCAAACGGTACGTTTTGCCCGTCCGCTTGGTCATCCGCTCACAGAAGATGCACGCTTCGGTCCACGTGATATCGTACATCGGGAAATCATCGCCGACCCCAAAGGGTTGATAACCGATTTCATTGAGAATTTCCGACAAGGTCGTTCCCATCACCGCCGCCCACTGCGCCTGCGTTACCTCGTACTTGCCGATATAAAAATCACTCAGCGTTACCTCATGCACCGGTAATTCGCCAGACGTGACCTCGTTCCCCTGCTCCTCGGTGCCCCCCATCATGAACGTACCGCCTTCCACATAAACCATCGACAAAGCCATGCCGAAAGCCGTATCCACATAGTCTTTGCCTACATTTTCGTCATCCCCGGGCGTTTCCGGTTCCGTAGGCGTT
>CAMWIS010000120.1 GCA_947174375.1 uncultured Bacteroidales bacterium | reverse complement strand
CACTTGCACTATGGAATGTCGCGTTCGTTTCGCGCCCAGCCCCACGGGGCCGCTGCATATCGGCGGTTTGCGCACCGCCCTCTATAACTATCTGTTCGCCAAGAAAAACGGCGGCAAGTTCATTATCCGCATCGAAGACACCGACAGCCAGCGGTTTGTGCCGGGCGCGGAGGCTTACATTATGGAAGCCCTGCGGTGGTGCGGCCTGCAACCCGACGAGGGCGTGGCGGAGGGCGGCCCGCACGCCCCCTACCGTCAGAGCGAGCGCAAGGCGATTTACAAGCAATACGCCGACGAACTCATCGCCAAGGGTCACGCCTACTATGCGTTCGACAGCGCCGAGACGCTGGAACAGCTGCGGAAAGAGGCCGAAAGCCGCGGCGAGGCCTTTGCCTACAACGCGCTGTGCCGCACTAAATTGCAGACGTCGTTGGCGTTGCCCGCCGACGAGGTGCGGGCGCGTATCGAACGGGGCGAACCTTACGTTATCCGGTTCAAGACGCCCGAAGACAGGATGGTGGAGATGGACGACCTCATCCGCGGCCATATGCAGGTGCACACCGGCACTTTGGACGACAAGGTGCTGTATAAGAGCGCGGACAGCCTGCCGACCTACCATTTGGCCAATATCGTGGACGACCACCTGATGCGGATTTCGCACGTCATCCGCGGCGAAGAATGGCTGCCGTCGCTGCCGTTGCACTACCTGCTCTACGAAGCCTTCGGCTGGCAGGACAGCCGCCCCGCCTTCGCGCACCTGCCGCTGCTGCTCAAGCCGCAGGGCCAGGGCAAGCTGAGCAAGCGCGACGGCGACAAATTCGGCTTTCCGGTGTTCCCGCTCGTTTGGAGCGACCCCAAAAGCGGCGAGATATCGAAAGGTTACCGCGAGGAAGGTTACTTTCCCGAAGCCGTCGTCAATATGCTGGCCCTCTTGGGCTGGAACCCCGGCACGGAACAGGAGCTGTTCTCGCTGGAGGCCCTGGCGGAAGCGTTCTCGTTAGAGAAGGTGAGCAAGGCCGGCGCCCGCTTCAACCCGGA
The DNA here is from genome assembly GCA_947174375.1 of uncultured Bacteroidales bacterium. Lineage (GTDB taxonomy): Bacteria > Bacteroidota > Bacteroidia > Bacteroidales > P3 > CAMXAS01. Next base: position 3,540 of record CAMWIS010000120.1, on the reverse strand, counting down.
GAAGGCGCGTTGGTTCAACGCCCAGTACCTGCGGATGCGCCCGGACAAAGAGTTGGGGCGGCTGATATTACCGGAATTGCAGACGCGCTACGGCGGGGCGGCCCAAATCGATGAAGGCACGGCCACGGCCATCGCCGGACTGTTCAAGGAGCGCGTCAGCTTCCCCGCCGAACTCGTGACGTGGGCCGCGGTGCTGTATATACGCCCCGCCGCCTATGCGGAAAACGGCCTTAAAAAGTTTGACAAGCCCGAAAACCGCGAGGCCCTGCGGCAAGTGCTCGACTTTATGAAAACGCGCGCCGGCGCGTGGGCGGGCGCTGGCGACGGCATGGCCGCCCTTATGGAAACCGAAACGCTGGATTTCATCCGCGGGAAGGGCTACCCGATGGGGCAGGTCATGAGCCTGTTCCGCCTGGCGCTGACCGGCGACGCCCAAGGGCCCAACGTGTTCCCCCTGGTGGCGTTCATGGGCATGGCCGAAGCCGAAGCCCGGTGCGAAGCGCTGGCGGGGTGACGGCTATAATAGTTAAAATATAAAATATTATAGTTTAGAATGCTTAAACAGATATAATCTATACAAAAACATAGATTATAATCAAGACAAAGCTAACGATGAACGTAGCGGCTTACAACAATATCAGATTCTTTTCGATAAGGTCGGCCAAGGGTTCGGGCACGCCGGCCGTATGCGCGTATTCCATCCAGCGCGAGGCCACCTCAACCGTTTGGTCTATCATGGCCGCCGACTTGGAGATGCCCATGTTTTCGGCCACCTGCCGCAAGTCCTCGCGCGTGAAATCCGCCTGCTTGCCGTTCAGCGACAGCTGATGCCGGCTCGTCCAGCGGCCTTCCGGAGAATAAGCGTAACAGAGGTCGTAGGCCGGCGCCAGCGTCCATTTGCCCTGCCGGTCCATCAGAAACGAGAAGTTCTTGGTATGGTCGTCGTGATTGCGCATCACCACGTTGAACACCATGCGGCGGTAGAGTTGCTCCTGCGCCGGCATCCCCAAGTTCAGGCGCCGCAGCACCGCAAAGATTTCCTCATAGGAATGGCGTTCGTCCCTATCCAGGTGCGCCAAGCCCGCCAACGTCTGCATATGCAGTTTCTCGCCCGAGGGCGTGCGGTCGAAACGGCGCGTCATGAAATGGTGGTAGTCGCCCTCCGGCAACAGACGGCATTCCGACATCCGGATGCCGCAGGCCGTGGCCATCAGATAATAAGCGTATTCGATATTGCCGATGCCCCGCGGGTTGGAAGTCTGCGCCGCGTGTTCGGCATAGGTGCCGCCGTCGAACTTCAACAACCAGTAGCCGAAGCCCTCGGGCGCCTTGACCTGCCCGGAGCGCACCTCGCCCGTAGCCTCGTTGTATGCGATAATGGCCTTGGGCTTGGCCCCGCCCGCCGACGTGCCCACCTTCAGGATGTCGATGACCCGCTTGTCGCTCTGCCGCAACAGCGTTTGGAAACGGTCGCGTTCGGTGAATACCGACTCCGCCAGGGCCGTCAACTCCTGCAGACGCAGCTCCGACGACTCCTCCAAGCCCTTCATGCCGCGACTCGGTTCGAATTCCAAGGCGCCCATGCCGCGCCGCCCCACATAACACAGTTGATCCAAAGGCGTGACTTCCGCCATCGACAAACCCTTGCCCGCATACCACTCCTTGATAATCTGACTGCCGAACGCATCGGGCAGGCTGTCGGCCACCAGACCCGGCAAGCCACTGAAACACTTGGTGCGGTTCTGTAGGAACTGGTAGGGCGCGCGATGGGTCAAGGGCATGGCCAAGGGCGCGATTTCCAGACCATTGCGCAGAAAACTCGGCTCATATTCAAAGACGGCGGCCTCCCGTTCACGCTCCCAATAGAGCGCGCCGACAGCCTGCCCCCACAGCCGGACCTCCACAATCAACTCCCTCATAGAGCACGCGTTTTCTTCGATTTACGGACCCGTTCGGGTTGCCGCTTCTTATAGGCGGCCTGCATTTCCCTAAGTTGAAGCGGGCTGATCCGGGGTTCGGGAAATATCTCTTCCAGATTCTCCAACTGCCCCAACACACGCATAATCTTAACCAAATTCGCCACCGTAATGGATTTCCCCTTCTCGAAATTGGCCACCGTCAACAGACTGACGCCGGCCTGCTCCGCCAACTCACTCTGTGTCATTTCCATACGGATCCGCATCTGCTTTTGCCGCTCGCCCAGCCGTTTCAAAATGGCCGGATCACTCATCATCGTCAACATAACTCATGTTATTTTGACGGCAAAGATATGAAAAATTATACTTAAAAAAGCATAAAACATCTTAAAATATGTAAAAATATATTTTAAGTGAGTAATAAACAGGCCACCGGACTACCGCTCGGCCGTAAAGTAGTCGCGGCAGATTTCGGCGTGGTCGAAGGCCAGGGGCGGCAGGTCGGGCAGCGGGAACCAGGCGGCGGAATCGGCGTCGTCGCCGCCGGCTACGGGCGGCAGGGCTTCGGCGCGGACGCTGACGGTATAGACCATCGTCACGGTGCGGCCGCGCGGGTCGCGGTCGGGACGGCTGTAGGGCCTGAACGGCCTGAACGAAGGCACGTAGTCTTTGAACCACAGGCCGGTTTCTTCCTTGAGCTCGCGGCCGGCCGCCCACTCCAGCGTCTCGTCTTCCTCCACAAAGCCGCCGGGCAGCGCGTAGCAGTCGGCGAAGGGCGCCTTGCGGCGCTTGACCAGCAGCACGTAGCGCGACCCGTCGGGCAGAATCGTTTCCCAAAGGATATCGACGGTGAGGGCCGGCCGCGGGTAGGCGTAGGCATAGGCCGGCTGTTCGCGCCCCGCCACCACGAGCACGATCTCGCCCTTGGGCGGGTTGGCGGCATAGTGGGCGTAGAGGTTGGCCAGCGTGTCGCGGCGGCTCTCGGCGTAAATCTTGGATATTTCGCGGCAGACGCAGGCCGGCCGCTCCGCGCCGAACGCCTCGCCGAGCTGTTCCAGCGTCTTAACGAGGCGGTGCGGGCTTTCGTAAAAGACCATCGTCTTGTCTTGCAGGGCCAAGGCCTCGATGCGCGCCTTGCGGCCTTTCTGATGCGGCAGAAAGCCCTCGAACATAAACCTGTCGCACGGGAAGCCCGACTGCACGATGGCCGGAATCAGGGCCGTGGCGCCCGGCAGGCACTCCACCTCCAGCCCCTCCTGCACACAGGCCCGCAGCAGCAGAAAGCCCGGGTCGGAGATGCCCGGCGTGCCCGCGTCGGTGATGACGGCCAGGTCGCCGCCCTCGCGCAAGAGCCGCACGAAGCCCGGCAGCACCTGATGTTCGTTGTATTGATGATACGACTTGCAAGGCGTACCGATGCCGTAATGCGAGAGCAGTTTAGCGCTCGTGCGCGTGTCTTCGGCCAAAATCAGCGATACCGACTTCAATATCTCGACGGCCCGATACGTCATATCGGCCATATTGCCTACGGGTGTAGGCACCAAATAGAGCTTTCCCATAGACGCAAAGGTACGATTTTTCGTAAATACAAAAATTTTTATTAACTTTGCGTTGTTGATTTTTA
>CAMWIS010000119.1 GCA_947174375.1 uncultured Bacteroidales bacterium | reverse complement strand
TCGTCGGGAAAATACGGGGGTACTTCTATTTTATTTGTTATATCGTATAGCCGGCCGTTATTTTTGTCTTGTTTTTCCGGATGCCTGAACCGGCGTCCTAAACGACCGACCATGAACAGAAACCTCCTTCTCTCACTTGGGCTCTGCGCCGCGCTGCCGCTTGCGACAATGGCCGCCGGGCCCTATCAGGAACCTCACGCTGTCGAAGCCGGCAATTCCACTGCAGAAGTTGCTAAACCCACGGCTTCTCTGCCGGCAGACAGCGTTTTTGAACGGCCTGAAATCTGGGATTTGCAATCGTGCATCAACTACGCCCGCCAACACAACTTGCAGGTGCGCAACGCGCAAATCGACTACGAATCGGCGGCCACCGACCTCAAGACGGCCAAAGCCGCCCGCTACCCTTCGCTCAGTTTCGGTAGCAACCAAGGCTTTACGAACGGCAACACGTTCAACGAGACCAACGGTAAATTCGTATCCAACCCGCAATATACGGGTACCTATTCGCTCAGCACCGACATGGTGATTTACAACGGCAGCCGCCTGCTCAACACGGTCAAACAGCGTAAAATCAATTTGGAGATGAACCGCCTGCTGGTGGACAAGGCGCAGAACGACATCGAAATAGCCGTGACCAACGCCTATCTGGAGGTGCTGTACGCCACCGAAAGCATGAAAATAGACTCCGCGATTTTGGAGACCTCGAAGATGCAGTACGAGGAGGGCCAGGCGCGGTACGACGTGGGCGCGCTCAACCTCAGCGACTTGGCGCAACTTAAAGCGCAATACGGCAGCGACCTCTACAACCTGACCGTTTCGAAGAACCAAGTCCGTCAGGCCACGCTCGCGCTCAAACAGTTGTTGGAACTCGACTTGGACGAAGAACCCCATATCAATTTTCCGGACATAGAGAGCGTGCAGATTACGCGCGAGGTGCCGTCGCTACACAGCGTTTACTACACGGCTTTGGAAACGATGCCGGAAATCAAGGCGGCCGAAGAAGGCATCGCCTCGGCGGTTTTGAACGAGAAAGTGGCTAAGGCCGGCCGCCTGCCGTCGGTGACGTTCAACGCGGCCGTGGGCACCGGCTATTATACGTCGGCCGATTTCGCGTTTCTGAACCAGTTGGGCAACAACATCAACGAAAATATCAGTTTGGGCATCCGCATCCCGATTTATCAACGGCGCGAAGCGAAATCGGCCGTTGACAAGGCGGTGTTGCAGACGCGCCGCTCGGAACTGGATTTGCAGACCCAACAGAAAGACCTGCTGGCCACAATCGAGAACCTGCATCAGAACGCCGTGGCCGCGCAGGAACGCTACAAGGCCGCCGAACTGCAGATGGAAGCCTCGCAAGAGAGTTACCGGCTTATGCAGGAGCAATATGTGGCCGGCCTGAGTACGCTCGTGGATATGTTCAGCGAAAAGAACAACTTTATTTCGGCCACGGGCGAGATGCTGAAAGCCAAATACCAGGCCGCGCTCTCGCTGTGCCTGCTCAATTTTTATCAGAACCAACCCATTTCATTTTAACAGACCATGACCAAAAGCATTTCGAAAATCGTCGTCCTCGGCTGCCTGGGCCTGACGTCGTGCCTGCTCTCCGCCTGCAAGCACGAGCGGCGCGGACAAGCCGTTTTGGAAACCGCGCGCATCGAACGCGGCCATATGGAGAACAGCGTCACCGCCACCGGTACCGTGGAACCCATCACGCAGGTGGAAGTCGGCACGCAGGTTTCGGGCATCATCGACAAGATTTTTGTGGATTACAACAGCCGCGTCACCGCCAACCAAGTCATCGCCGAATTGGACAAGACGGTGTTGGAACAGGAACTGAACTCCGCGCTTTCGGACTTGAATTCCACCAAAAACGAATTCGAGTATCAGGAAAAGAACTTCAAGCGGACGAAAAGCCTGTATAAGAAGAACATGATCAGCCAAAGCAGCTACGACGAGGCCGTCTATAACTACAACCGCAGCAAGAATTCCTACGACAAGGCCAAGGCCTCGTATAAGAAAGCGCAGACCAATTTGGGCTATGCCACGATTTATTCGCCCATCGACGGCGTGGTGGTGTCGCGCTCGGTAGATGTGGGGCAGACCGTGGCGGCCAGCTTCAGCACGCCGACGCTGTTCACGATTGCGAACAACCTGGTGGATATGCAGGTCATCGCCGACGTGGATGAGGCCGACATCGGCCAGGTGGCGGAGGGCATGGCCGTGCAGTTTACCGTGGACGCCTTCCCCGACGATATCTTCCACGGCGAGGTGATTTCGGTGCGGATTGAACCGATTACGACCAACAACGTGGTGACTTACGAGGTGGTTATCAACGCGCCCAACCCACAAGAGAAACTCAAGCCGGGCATGACGGCCAACGTTAGTATATACGCCATGCGCAAAAGCGGCGTGCTGTTGTTGCCGCTGAAAGCCACACGCTTTATGCCGCCGGCTGAATTTATGGCCGACAAGCCCAAACCGGCTATGGACAAGCCCCGGCCCGAACGCCCGGAGGGGGGCGATTCGCTCAAAACCGTGTGGGTGAAGAACGCGGCCGGCGCGCCGGAGATGCGGCAGGTAAAGACCGGTGCCTCCGACGGCATCTATTACGAGATTTTGGACGGCCTGCAAGCCGGCGACGAAGTGTTTACGGGCGTGAAAAGCGGCAACGATATGCCGGACATGACGCCCAAGGGCGGCGAAAGCCCGTTTATGCCCAAACGGCCCGGTTCCGAACGCCGTAGCGCGCCCAAACGCCAATAAATCCATCACGCACGACAAGATACCATGCCTAAGACCATCATACGCGTAGAGGACTTGCGCCGGCAGTTCATCGTGGGCTCGGAGAAAGTACAGGCCCTGCGCGGCATCAATTTCAGCATTACGGAAGGCGAATTCGTGACGATTATGGGCACGAGCGGTTCCGGCAAATCGACGCTGCTGAACATCCTCGGCTGTTTGGACACGCCCACGTCCGGCCACTATTACTTAGACGAAACGGACGTGCGCCGCATGGACAAGAATCAGCGCGCCACGCTACGCAACGTCAAAATCGGCTTCGTCTTCCAGTCGTATAACCTCTTGCCCAAGACGACGGCTTTGGAGAACGTGGAACTGCCGTTGCTCTACAACCCGGCCGTGGGCACGGCCGAACGCCGGCAACGCGCCATAGAAGCCTTGGAAATGGTGGGGCTGAAAGACCGGATCAACCACAAATCGAACCAGATGTCGGGCGGCCAACAGCAACGCGTGGCCATCGCCCGCGCGCTCATCAACCGGCCGGTGTTGCTGTTGGCCGACGAGGCGACGGGTAACCTCGACAGCCGGACGTCTTACGAAATCCTGAGCCTGTTCCAGAACCTGCACCGTCAGGGCCGTACCATCGTCTTTGTGACGCACAACCCCGAAATCGCCCAATTCAGCAGCCGCAACATCGTGCTCAAAGACGGCCACGTGGTCGAAGACACGCGGCAGAACGACATCCGGTCGGCCGCCGACGTGTTGGCGCGCTTGCCCAAAGAGGAGGATTGACATGAACTGGAGAAACCTGATACAAATCGCGCTCCGTGCGCTCAACAACAATAAGCTGCGCTGTTTCCTGACGATGCTCGGCATCATGATCGGCGTGGCTTCGGTCATCGCCATGCTGGCCATCGGCCAGGGGTCGAAACGCAGCATCAAGGCGCAGATTTCGGAAATGGGGTCGAACATGATTATGATTCACCCCGGCATGATGCGCATGGGCGGCGTCAGACAGAACGCGGCCGATATGGAAAGCCTCAAATTGGAGGACTATATGCGCATCAAAGACCTGCCGCATATCGACCTCTGCTCGCCCTCGGTCAACGCCAGCGGACAGGCCATCTACGGCGCCAACAACACGCCCACGACGCTCTACGGCGTCAATACCGAATACACGGGCATCCGTATGTATGAGGTGGAAGACGGCGAAATGTTTACCGAAGACGATATCCGCCATATCGCCAAGGTGTGCGTTATCGGCAAGACGGTGGCCACCGAACTGTTCGGCGAGAACGGCGACCCGCTCGGCAAGACGATACGGTTCAACAAGACGCCTTTCAAAATCATCGGCGTTTTGAAGAAGAAAGGCTACAACTCGATGGGACAAGACCAGGACGACTTGATTTTGGCGCCCTACACGTCGGTTCAGAAACGGATTTTGGCCATCACGCACCTGCGCGGCATCTTCGCCTCGGCCACGAGTGAGGAAGCGAGCCGCGAAGCCATAGAGGAAATCCAGGCCGTATTGCGCGAGAACCACCGCATCGGCGAGTTTGACGAGGAGGACTTTACGATACGGTCGCAGGAGGAACTGAGTTCGATGATGAGCTCGACGACCAACCTGATGACGGTGCTGTTGGCCTGCATCGCCGGCATATCGCTGCTGGTGGGCGGCATCGGCATCATGAACATCATGTATGTTTCGGTCACCGAACGCACGCGGGAAATCGGCCTGAGGATGTCTATCGGCGCGAAAGGGCGGCATATCCTGTGGCAGTTTTTGATTGAGGCCGTCATCATCAGCGTTTCGGGCGGCATCATCGGCGTGCTGCTCGGCGTGGGCGCGGCCGTGGCCATCAAACTGATTGCCGGCTGGCCGGTTTACGTACAGCTGTATTCGGTCGTGCTCTCGTTTGCCGTCTGCACCGTAACCGGCATCTTCTTCGGATGGTACCCCGCCCGCAAGGCCGCCAG
>CAMWIS010000118.1 GCA_947174375.1 uncultured Bacteroidales bacterium | reverse complement strand
CCGATGTCGGCCCGCAGGAAGTCGAGCACGGGGGCGAGGGAGTCGTTGTTGGGCACGCAGTTGAGATAGAGCGCGCCGCGCACGAAATGGCGGTGGCGGTCGGTGAGGTAGAACTGGCAGGTGGTGGCCACCTCGGGCCCCGTCAAATCGTAGATATAGCCATAGATGTTGTCGTCGGGACGGTTGATTTCCGTTTCGTGCAGGCCGTTGGCCTTGGGCAGGTTGCGTTCCACGAAAAACAGGCTGTTGCGGATGCAGGAGTCCAAATCCGGGTGCGCGATATACGTGAAATTGATGGTGGCGCCGAGCGATGGCACCACGATGTCGGCCCATGTCTGCGCCTTGACGGGCTGAAACTGTGCATACACGGGCAGCTCGAAGCGGAACGGGTAGGCCGTGGAATCGAAGACGCGGTAGGCCTTTTCGGGCAGTTCGATATGGATATAGGTACGGGGTTTGGGCGTATAGGCCTGCCGACAGGCGGTTACACCGCCCAAGGCCACGGCCAGGAGGCACAGCCTCCACGCGGCGCGATAGATGCCATGCTGCTTAGTCTTCATCCCGAACCGTCATTTTAATGCGTTTGATGCGGCGGCGATCGACGGCCACCACGGTAAAATCGTAGGCGCCGGCGGATACCACCTCGTCGCGCCTCGGAAAGCGTCCCAGCCGCTCCAAGACGAAGCCCGCCAGCGTTTCGTATTCGCCCCCTTCGTAGTCTTCGAAAAACTCCTCTTTCAGGTTCATCAGGCGGCAGAAATCGTGTATCGGCATCCGGGCGTCGAACAGATAGGTGCGGTCGTCCATCTTGCGGTACAGGGCTTCTTCGCCGCCCTCGTCGAACTCGTCGCTGATTTCGCCCACCACCTCTTCCAAAATATCTTCCAGCGTGACCAAGCCGCTCGTGCCGCCGTACTCGTCGGTAACGATGGCCATGTGCACGCGCCGCTGCTGCAAGTCGTGCATGAGCGCGTCTATCTTCTCTGTTTCGGACGTAAAGAGGGCCGGGCGGACGAGCTTGCGCCAGTCGAAACCGGGCTCGGCCTGCAAATGCGGCAACACGTCTTTGATATACAGCACGCCGACAATCTTATCCAAACTCTCTTGATAGACGGGCATACGCGAATAGCCGGTTTCCCGTATGAGCCGCATCAGCTCGTCGAAACGCGCCTCCACCGGCACGCACACCATGTTGACGCGCGGGGTCATGATGGCGCTGGCTTCCAACTCGCCGAACTGCACGATGCCCTGCAATATCTTGACTTCCTGAACCGTATTCTGCGTCTGGGAGACGGCTTCCAAGGCCGAAGAGACCTGCTCGATGGAAAACGACTTTTCGTTTTCCTCCGCCTTTTGCTCCAAGACCGTATCGATGCGCGTGAGCCGGCGCGTGAGCGGGAAAAACAGCCGCCGCACGGCCTCCACAAGCGGCGCAAGGCGGTAGCGCAGGCGTTCTTCGTGGCGGCGCGCATAGACGGCCGGCCACAGCTCGGCCGTGAGCGACAGGAAGACGATGGCCGATAATTGTATATACCATGCGGACGGGAACGAGAACAGGACGAGCAGCAGGCCGAACAGCGCCAAATCGTGCGAGAAGCGGAGCGCGAGGTTTTCGGTGTCGGAGCCCTGCCCCGCCCAAACGATGCGCGCCGCCCGGAAACAGGCCGCCGCGCCCCACAGCATCAGGCCAAGCACGCTCCACAGAATGATACGGTAAGCCGCCATGAAAGGGTTATTTGTTGTTGTAGGCGTTCATCGTGCGCTCGATGCCCGCGAAGGCGAAACTCTGAATCATCTCGCAGGCCGTGTCCAGCTTGGCTTCCACGGCTTCGGCCTCGGCCTTTTCGAAGCGCCCCAACACGTAGTCTATCTGAAAGCCCTTGGCGAAGTTATGGCCTATGCCGAAGCGCAGGCGCGGGAAAGCCGTGGTGCCCAGGGTTTCGGCGATGTGCGCCAGCCCGTTGTGGCCGCCGTCGCTGCCGCCCGACTTCATGCGCAACTGCCCTGTTTCCAGCGCCAAGTCGTCCACGACGACTAAGCAGCGGTTGACGTCTATTTTCTCTTTCGTGAGCCAGTAATGCACGGCCTTGCCGCTCAGGTTCATATAGGTGGACGGCTTGATGAGTATGAGTTGATGCCCCCGGCAGCGCACCGTGGCCACGGAAGCGTAGCGGTCGCTCGTAAACGCGGCGTCGGACGCGGCGGCCAGACGGTCCACGACCATAAAGCCGATGTTGTGGCGCGTGCCCGCGTATTCGGCGCCTATATTGCCCAATCCTACTATCAGAAACTTCATGCCGCCTTAATCTTAGTACGCTTTGGCGAAAATAACGCGGCGGCGCGAAGGCTTGCCACTATATATACACTTGCCTTCTTCCTCGGGCAAATCGAACGACAGGGCGCGGATCGTGGCCTTGGTTTCCTCCTTGATTTTGACCTCGGTTTCGGTGGTGCCGTCCCAATGCGCCAAAATGAACTTGCCCTGTTCGATTTTCTCTTTGAACTCCTCCCACGTATCGACCTTTATGGTATTGTCCTGGCGGTGTTTGAGCGCGCGGTCGAACAGGTTTTTCTGAATCTCGGCCAGGAGCGCGGGGATGAACTGCGTCAGGTCGCCCATCGCGTGGACGCTCTTTTCCAGCGTGTCGCGGCGGCAGACCTCGGCCGTGCCTTCCTCCAGGTCGCGCGGGCCGATGGCCACGCGCACGGGCACGCCCTTGAACTCGTATTCGGTGAACTTCCAGCCCGGCTTCTGACTGTCGCGGTCGTCGTACTTGACGCTGATGCCCTGCGCTTCCAACGCGGCCTTGATGCCGTTGACCCTTTCGGTAATCTGCGCCAGCTGTTCGGCGTTCTTGAAGATGGGCACGATGGCCACCTGGATGGGCGCCAGCTTAGGCGGCAGCACCAAGCCGTGGTCGTCGGAGTGCGTCATGATGAGCGCCCCCATCAAGCGCGTGGAAACGCCCCAGGACGTGGCCCAAACGTGTTCGAGCTTGTTTTCTTTGTTGAGGAACGTGACGTCGAACGCCTTGGCGAAATTCTGACCCAGGAAATGCGACGTGCCGGCCTGCAAAGCCTTGCCGTCCTGCATCATGGCCTCGATGCAGTAGGTTTCCAACGCGCCCGCGAAACGTTCGTTGGGCGTCTTGGTGCCCTTGATGACGGGCATGGCCATGAAATTCTCGGCGAAATCGGCATAGACGTCGAGCATCTTGCGGGCTTCGGCCTCGGCCTCCTCGCGCGTGGCGTGCGCCGTATGCCCTTCTTGCCACAGGAATTCGGCGGTACGCAGGAACAGGCGCGTGCGCATCTCCCAGCGCACGACGTTGGCCCACTGGTTGACGAGGATGGGCAGGTCGCGGTACGACTGAATCCAGCCCTTATAGGTATTCCAGATGATGGTTTCGGACGTGGGCCGCACGATGAGTTCCTCTTCGAGACGGGCGGCCGGATCGACGCTCACGCCGCCGGCTTCGTCGGCCTTGAGGCGGTAGTGCGTCACCACGGCGCATTCCTTGGCGAACCCGGCCACGTGGTCGGCCTCGCGGCTGAAGAACGATTTGGGGATGAACAGCGGGAAATAGGCGTTCTGATGACCCGTATCCTTGAACATCTTGTCGAGCGCCGCCTGCATCTTTTCCCAAATGGCGTAGCCGTAGGGCTTGATGACCATGCAGCCGCGCACGGCCGAACTTTCGGCCAAATCGGCCCTCACAACCAAGTCGTTATACCATTCGGAATAATTTTCTTCCCGTTTCGTGAAATTTTTTGCCATGGTTTTATGGGGTTTGGTACAAATATTGCATAGTTTTCTATCGACGTCCGCCCCAAACAGGGGGCCGGGGTCTTGAAAACCTGCAAAAATACGAAATTTTAGAAAAAGGAGGCGATATGAAAACGGCCTTACGGAACATAACGGGAACCAAAACGGCGGGCATCGGCCTGCTCGTGGCTTTGACGGCGGCCTTGACCGTGGGTTGCAACAGCGTCTATATGAACTTCGACTACGACGACGTTTACGGCCACGCCCCCACGCGGGCGCAGGAAAGACAGGCGATGGCGAAAGCCGCCCAGGCCCGCAACCAGGCGCAACAGGCCGCCGAACCCACCTATTATTACGACGGGGAGACCGGCGAGTATTACACCGCCGACAACGATACGGCCTCTTACGACTATCCCGAATTCGACTACGACAACTATTACGACTACGAATATTCCTCGCGGCTGCGCCGCTTCCACCAGGACGACTACATCACCGACAACTATTACGACGACTATTATACGAATACCTATTGGTACGATCAGAACCCCGGTTCCTACGGCACGAGCATCTACCTGGGCGTTGGCGGCTGGGGCCCGTCGATAGGCATTTACGGCGGCGGCTGGTCGCTGAGTTACGGTTACGGCTACGACCCGTTTTGGTACCGTTCCTACCGTTATTGGCCCTCTTACGCTTATTGGGACTGGGGCTGGCCCGGTTACTGGGGCCCCACCTACTATGGCTGGGGCGGCGGTTACTGGGGCGGCTGGAACAACGGCTACTGGAACGGCTATTGGGACGGCTACCATGACGGCTATTGGGGCGGTGGCTGGGCCTGCAACGATTATTTCTACAATTCCTACGACCCGAATACGTATTACAAGCAGGAAATCCGGCGCGGCCACAACGGCGCGGGCAGCGGAAGCGGCACCCAACCGCTGGTGGTGAACCGCGGCGGTAGCGGCGCGGCCACGGCGGGCGGCAACGGCAACGCCACCGCAAGCAACAACGCCGTGCGGCGCGGTACGAACGGCGGGGTGGCCTCGTCTTCGTTCGGCGAACGCTACCAGGCGGCCGTACA
>CAMWIS010000117.1 GCA_947174375.1 uncultured Bacteroidales bacterium | reverse complement strand
TTATTTGAACATCCGCACGATTTCCATTAGGCAATCCTTGCAGAGGCAACGGTCTTGGAAATGCGCCTTGAGGTAGGCGCGCACCTTGGCCGAGAGGGGCACGCGGCTGCATTCGCAGTTGGCGATATCGTCGTGACGGCATACAAAAGGCCGCCCGCAACGCGGACAAATCTTTTCCATAAGGGCTTATTTTTTAAGTATTTTGTAATAAACGGGCACCGTATCCGCCCCGTTCCGGACTTCCAGCAGATACAAGCCCGGCTGCAAGGCGGCCACCTCCCAGACCACCTGACCGGCATCCGATACGTCCCTACGGCCTACACAACGCCCCTGCGCGTCGTAAAGCCGCAAGCGCGCCGGAACGCCCTCAACGGCGAAACGGTCGGCGCACGGGTTCGGATAGACACGCCAGGCGGCCTGCCCTTCGCCCAAGCCCTCGACCGCCGTCGGCCCCGCACTCAGGCAATGCACGTCCTCCACGCCGGCCACCTCGGTCGAGACCTCGCCCGTCCAGCCCGTATTCTGCCGCACGCCCGTCCGAATCATGACGAAATCGATGCTGTCCAGGGTCACCGGCCGCCCGTCGGCATCCACCGCCCAGTCGATATCCACCAACGCGCCCTCGCTGTCGTTGGGATGGTTGTCGGCATAGCCGTAGTCGAACGCGCGCAGGAACCACGACTGACGGCCCTCCGTCCCTTCGTCCACGGCATTGTCGGGCAGACGGCGGCCGCTGAACACCAGCGAGTCGCCCGGCATCCACCACGGGTAGTACGAGTCCTGCGTATGGTAGGTGTTGCGGTAAATATAGCCGCTGTCGCCCAGGTTGTCGCGCCAAAATACATCCGCGTCCAAGGGCGCGGGCCGGTAATAGACAATGCGGTAGTCGGCCACGGTCTGCGGGGCGTCGGTCTCCGAGCCGCCGATTTCATACCACGTATCGTTGGGCAGGCCGTCCCCGTTGTCGTCACGGCTCACATAGACGATGCCGGGCTCGGCGCTACCGCCGGGCGTCTCGCTATCCGCCCCGTGGCCGCCCGCATAATAGGCGTTGCCGTACAGCCGCAAGTCCAAGCCGGGGCCGTTGGGGATGCGGTGGTCGAAGCCCAAGACCACGTAGCCGCCGTAAGCGCCCAACGACAACAGCCGCCCGTTGCTCCGACCGGCCATCTTTTCGGTCAGGAACGCGCAGACGGCCGCCTCGTCCAAGGCCGCCAAACCGGCGGAATCGGTTTCGGGTTCCGCCAGCATCGCGGCGTCGATGAACTGCCCCGGCGCCGGCACGTAACGCCATACCTTCTGCTGGTACGCCGACTGCGCCTGCAAGGCGGCCCCGTGCAGACCGAACGCCCCTACGGCCAACAGGCCTCCCATCATCCTTATCTTCGTTTTCATCTTCATCCTAACGTCATCATTCATTATCGCCCACAAACGCAAAGCCCTCCGGGTTCAGCCCCGTTTCGCGCCAAAACTTCATGCGGCCGTCCGCCGAAAAGCAATAGACGTGCCCCGTGACGATGAAATTCGCGGCATCGCCAATATATACATCGCCGCTGAACGGATCCACCTCCATGCCGTAGGGCGTACGCAACTCGGTGCCGTCCTGTATGAAATGCTCCTGCGTCACGGTCTCCGTCCGCAGGTCGAACCGCTTGATCCAAGACGTCTTGCGGTTATAGTCGTAGTTGTAGAGATAGGCTGTGTCGCCCATCACCGTGAAATTCAGCACGGCCAAATCGTCGAAACACTGCACGAGTTCGTCCGTTTCGGCGTCGATGCGCCGGAAGCCGTAGCCGCGCGGGTCGCCCGCACTCACTTCCTCGTAGTTGCCACGCGTGCACACATAGACGTCGCCATACCGGTCGGCCTCAATCGTATAGGGGTTGATGGACACGTCGATGCGCTTGATTTCCGTGAACGTGGCCACCGACACGACGCTGACGGTGCTGTCGTAGCGCGGGTAGTCCAGCCCGCCCGAATTGCTGACGTAGAGTTTGCCGTTGGTGGCGCAGATGCCGTCCGGATTGCGCCCCACGCGGCAGAAAGCCTCCACCTCCAAAGTCGCCGTGTCGATGCGGCAGACCGTACCGTCGAAACAGGCCACATAGGCCTTGCCCTCCCAAAACGCGATACGGCGCGGCTGACGCCCCACGCCCGCCTCGTTGTAAAGTTGGATCTGCTTCAAGGAACGCGCGTCAGAAGCCGCAAGCACCTCCACGGTATTGGACGTGCTGACACATATATATAATTTACCGCCATAACGTTTCAGTTCATTGCCCGTATCGCCAAGGCCGCGCCCGTTCACGCGCTGGAAGATATCCGGTTCAAAGCGGTCGTTCTTCAGGTCGATGCACGAAAGCGTGCTGTTGTTCATCGCGTACAGCCCTTCGTTCAGCACATAGACCCGGGCGGTCTGCGCAAAGACCGCCGGCGGCTCCGGCTCGTCATCCGGCTTGTGCGGACAAGCCCACAAAAGGGGCACAACGGCCACGCAGCCGAGGCGGCCGAGCCAGCGTCCCAGCGGCGCGCGGCGGGTATGCTTCATCTTTATATCCATCAATATCTGCATTTCAACGTTATTCTGAACTGACTGCCCGGCATCGGGTAGTAGCGCACGATTTCATAGGCCGTATTGGCCACGTTCAGCCAATCCACGCCGGCCTCCCAACGTCCCTTCCACATACGCCAACAACCCGTTAGCGACAAGTTGTGGTCCACATAGGGCGTCAGGCGGTTCTCCGGCCGGTTTTCGGGCAGGCAGTAACGCGCGCCGCTCCACGTCAGCCCGTAGGAAAGGCTCAGGAAACGCCACGAGAGCGTCAGCCCGCCGCTGCCCGCATGAACGGGCGTATAGGGGATTTGGCTGTTGTAGGTCGGCTCGTCGGGGTCGGTCACGTCGCGGCTCCACTGAAACGTATAGGTGGCGTAGAGCGACGTGCCGAAATCGCGCCACACGCCCGCCCTGCCCCAAGGCGACGACCATTTGAGCGAGGCGTCCACGCCCGTGATGTCGGCCTTGCCCACGTTCATCATCGTCCAGCGGAACAGGTTTTTGGTCGGGAACGCCACGATTTTGTCGGTGACCCACTGTTTATAGACGTCCGCGCCGACGTCCAGCCGCATCGCGTCGCCCCAGCCTTCGGCCACCCATATATAACTCATGCCCGCGTCGGCCATCCGCGCCTGCTCGGGCCGCAAGCCCGTATTGCCCACCCGCTCGTAATACAGGTCGTTGAACGTCGGCATACGGAAGATGTCTTTGTAAAAGAGACGGATGACCCAGTCGGGGCGTCCCAAAGGACGCACGCCCACCGAAACGGCCGGCGACAGGCGGAAGCGGTTTTCGGCCGCGGCCGCGCCGCTTTCCACGCCCTCCAGGTAGGCCGAACCCAAGAGGTTGGCCTCCACCTCCACATAAGGGTGGCTGTACGCGCCCGCCACGTTGAGCCAAAGCGAGGTGCGGTACGGGTTGACGAAGCCGGGCGTATTGGCCGTCAGCCACGTATAGGCGGCGTCCAAGGCCGCGCTGAAGCGCCAACGCGGCGCGGAGAGCGGTTGGAACAGGCCGGCCGTCGTCGCATAGATTTCCTGCTGCGTGTAACGGTCGTCCTCCACGCCCGAGGCGGTCAGCGCCTGCGGGTCTAAGAAGCGCGTATAGGCGTAGTTGTATTTGAGGGCGCTTTTCTGCGAGAAGCCGTGACCGTAATCCGCCCAGTGGCGCGCCTGCGCCCACAGCGTGCGTTCGTGCCAGCGTTGTTGCGACGAGGGCGCATAGAAGATGACCGCCCCCGGCAGGCCGCGGTCGCTCTCATCGTAGTGCAGCCCCACGTCCAACGTCTGCGAGCGGGGCAACCGCATATCCAGATGCAGGTCGGCATGGCCGCTCTGCACGTCGGCATTGTCGCGCCGCAGGTGTTCCGTGGCCGTGCCGTTCTGTAGCACATAG
Organism: uncultured Bacteroidales bacterium; assembly: GCA_947174375.1. Classification (GTDB taxonomy): domain Bacteria; phylum Bacteroidota; class Bacteroidia; order Bacteroidales; family P3; genus CAMXAS01. Next base: position 899 of record CAMWIS010000117.1, on the reverse strand, counting down.
GGATAGTCGCCCTTGACGCGCGTATATTGACCGTCCACACTCAGACGGGTGCGGTGTCCGAGGCGTTGTTCGTAGCCGAGCGTGGGCGCCCAAAAGCCGAACGAGCCGCCCGTCAGCCCCACGGCCACCGTCTGCCGCTGCGTGTCGGCCAAGGCCGTCTGCCGCACCACCTCCAGCACCGAGGCGGCCGAGAAATGGCGGGCGGGCGCGAACAGGCTGCCCGGCATGGCGTTGCTGAGCCGCACGGCGCCCACCTGCTCCATACTCAACTTGCTCAGGTCAATCTGCCCGTTTTGGGCGTCGCCGAGCACGAGGCCGTCGTAAACCACCGCGGTGTGCGCCGCGCCCAACGACCGCACCGACACGGTCTTCATGCCGCCGATGCCGCCGTAATCCTTGACCTGTACGCCGGAAAAACGCTTGACCAATTCCCCCACCTGCTGCGGATGAAACCGCAACAACTCCTCCTTAGACAGTTGTTGTACCGATACCGTGCCGCGATGCGGCGCCTGCCCCGCGATGCGCACCTCGCTGATAGAACGGCGCATGGGCGCGGTCGTGTCGGATGCGGTTGGTTCCGCCGCCGGTTCCGAGGCCACCGCCGCGCACACGCCTCCCAGCACGGCCATATAAGCCGTCAGCACGCGCCGCAACCGGGCCATCCGTATCCAATAAACGCTTGATTTACCCATGGCTTTTTACGCTCCTTAACCTCGGGAACGTGAAAAATCAAACACCCTCGCGGCAGGTTTTCTGACTTACCCCTCGAAAAACGCCTTCCCATAAACGGCCGCGCGGCGGCGCGTTCACAGTGGCCAAGACGTGTTTCCCGAACGAAACGGGGCTTACAGCAGCGGGTCTGTTCCGGACTTGCACCGGATTCCCTCTCCGCAGAGTGA
>CAMWIS010000116.1 GCA_947174375.1 uncultured Bacteroidales bacterium | reverse complement strand
CTTGATTTTACGCGCTGTTTTCGTTATCTTTGCAGTGATATTAAACATTTATCTCACAATCATTTGAGTTACAAAGAAATGCCTAAAGAACACTTAAAAACCGTTTATCTCTTCGGCGACAAGAAGGCCGAAGGGAAAGCCGATATGCGCAACCTCTTGGGGGGTAAGGGCGCTAACTTGGCGGAAATGAACCTGATTGGACTTCCGGTACCGCCGGGCTTTACGATAACCACCGAAATGTGCACGACCTACAATAAGGTAGGCAAGGACGCGCTCATCAAAATCATCCGCGAGGAAGTGGAAGCCGGCGTGGCGCATGTGGAAGGCCTGATGAAATCCAAATTCGGCGACGCCGTGAACCCCTTGCTGTTTTCGGTCCGCTCCGGCGCCCGCGCCTCCATGCCCGGCATGATGGATACGATTCTGAACCTCGGTATCAACGACACCGTGGTGGAAGCCCTGAGCAAGAAGACGGGCAACCCGCGCTTCGCCTGGGATTCCTACCGCCGTTTCGTACAGATGTACGGCGACGTGGTGTTGGGCATGAAGCCGACCTCCAAAGACGACATCGACCCGTTCGAAGCCATCATCGAGGAAGTGAAGGAAGCCAAACACATTGAACTGGACACCGAACTGACGACCGAAGACCTGCAACTGTTGGTAAAGCGCTTCAAACAGGCCGTCAAGGAAAATACGGGCCATGATTTCCCGACCGACCCGTGGGAACAGCTGTGGGGCGCCATCATCGCCGTTTTCGACAGCTGGATGAACGACCGCGCCATTCTCTACCGCCGGCTCAACAACATCCCGGCCGAGTGGGGTACGGCCGTCCACGTACAGGCCATGGTGTTCGGCAACATGGGCAATACGTCGGCCACGGGCGTCTGCTTTTCGCGTAACGCGGCCACGGGCGAAAACAAATTCAACGGCGAGTATCTGATCAACGCCCAGGGCGAAGACGTCGTAGCCGGTATCCGCACGCCGCAGGAAATCACCAAGCTCGGCTCGCAACGCTGGGCCATGCTGCAAGGCATAGACGAAAAGGAACGCGCGGCCAAATACCCGTCGCTGGAAGAGTCGATGCCGGCCATCTACAAGGAACTCTGGAACCTGCAACATACGTTGGAATTGCACTATTGCGATATGCAGGATATGGAATTCACGATTCAGGAAGGCAAACTCTGGATGTTGCAGACGCGTAACGGCAAGCGCACGGGCGAAGCCATGGTGACCATCGCGATGGACTTGCTCAAAGAAGGGCTGATTGACGAAAAAGAAGCCTTGTTGCGCATCGAGCCGGGCAAACTCGACGAACTGTTGCACCCCGTCTTCGACAAGGCGGCCCTGCCGTCGGCCAAGGTTATGGCCAAGGGCTTGCCGGCCTCGCCGGGTGCGGCCGCCGGTAAAATCGTCTTCTTTGCCGAAGACGCGGAAGAGGCGGTTCGCTGCAATCCGGACGAACGGGTCATCCTCGTCCGCACCGAGACGTCGCCCGAAGACCTGAAGGGTATGTATATCGCGCAAGGTATCCTGACCGCGCGCGGCGGTATGACCTCGCACGCGGCCGTCGTGGCGCGCGGCATGGGCAAATGCTGCGTATCGGGCGCGGGCGGCATCCAAATCAGCTACAAACAGCGCACGCTGACGATGAACGGCAAGGTTTACCACGAGGGCGACTTTATTTCGCTCAACGGTTCGACGGGCCAGGTTTACGACGGCGAAATCCCGACGATAGAAGCCGGCTTGAGCGAGAACTTCACGATGCTGATGCAGCTGGCCGAAAAATACGGCCGTATGAAAGTCCGCACGAACGCCGACACGCCGCACGACGCCATCATCGCGCGTAAGTTCGGCGCGCAGGGCATCGGCCTCTGCCGTACCGAGCATATGTTCTTCGAAGGCGACAAGATTATCCCGATGCGCGAGATGATTTTGGCCGATGACGCGGTCGGCCGCCGCGAGGCTTTGGCCAAGTTGCTGCCGTTGCAACGGACCGACTTCGAGGGCATCTTCGAAGCCATGCAGGGGCTGCCGGTCACGGTGCGTCTGTTGGATCCGCCCTTGCACGAGTTCGTGCCGCAGGACGACAAGGGACAGGAAGAAATGGCCGCCGTTATGGGCGTGCCCGTCGAAACCGTAAAACGCAAGGTGAAAGCCCTGCACGAAGTGAACCCGATGTTGGGTCACCGCGGTTGCCGTTTGGGCAATACCTATCCCGAAATTTCGGAAATGCAGACGCGCGCCATCATGGAAGCGGCCCTGAACCTGAAGAAAAAAGGCATCAAGGCGCGTCCCGAAATCATGGTGCCGCTGGCCGGTTCCAAAAAGGAACTCGAAATGCAGGTCAACGTCATCCGCGAAACGGCCAACAAGGTGTTCGAAGAACGTCAGGACAGCATTCCTTACTTGGTTGGTACGATGATTGAAGTGCCGCGCGCCACGATTGTGGCGGACGAAATCGCCGAAGTGGCCGAGTTCTTCTCGTTCGGTACGAACGACCTTACGCAGATGACGTTCGGCTTCTCGCGCGACGACGTCGGCAAATTCCTGCCTACCTATATAGAGAAGAACATCTTGAAGAACGACCCGTTCCAGATTCTGGACCGCAAGGGCGTGGGCGCTTTGGTCAAGACCGGCGCCGAAAAAGGCCGTCAGACCCGTCCCGAAATCAAAATCGGGATTTGCGGCGAACACGGCGGCGAACCGTCTTCGGTGGAATTCTGCGACAGCGTTGGCATGAACTACGTTTCGTGCTCGCCGTTCCGCGTGCCCATCGCGCGTGTGGCGGCCGCCCAAGCCAACCTCAAAACCCAGTTGTTGTAAAATCAAAACCCAACGGAAAGGCTTGCACGCATTTGTGCAAGCCTTTTTTTATTCATTAACCTTAATCTTTTCTCAATGCAAGAAGCAAGACAAAATCCGGTTTCGTTCCGCTTCAGACGGTGGAGCCGGTGCCGGTACGCGGCGTTTTCTTCGATGAAAACCGGCGTCAGCATCGGGGTTTTGTCTCTCGCTTGTTCCATCTTGAGTTTGAAAGCGCAACCGGTCTTGTTCCACGGAGCGGCCGGCACGGTGTCTTCGGCTTTGGCCGCCGCAACGGATTCGGCCGATACGGGACGCCAGGCCGGTGCCGCGGAAACGGCCATCGGGGAGGCGACCGACACGGTCTTGGCCGTCGTACAGCTCTCCGAGGTGAATGTGCAGGGGCAGAAGCGGCATCCGCTGCCGCCCATGGTGCCCAAGTTCTCCGCGCTGTCATTCCAGGATATTCAACAGGCGGGGGTACAAAACCTACAAGACATTTTACGTAACCTGCCCGGCGTGGACATCCGCAGCCGTGGCCCCGAAAACGTACAGGCCGACGTGTTGCTGCGCGGCGGCACGTTCGATCAGGCCGTCGTCCTGCTCGACGGCGTCGATATGTCGGATCCGCAGACGGGCCACTACACGCTCGATTTGCCCTTGCCCATGTCGGCCATCCAGCGCATCGAAATGTGGCAGGGGGCGGGGGCGTGGAGCTATGGCGTCGCGCCCTTCGCGGGAGCCGTCAATTTTATCCCGACGCCCTTGGGCGGCACCTACGCCACACTGTCGGCTTCGGGCGGTATGTACGGCTACTATCAGACCGAAGGCTCGGCCCAATACAGCCGCAAGGGCTGGTCGGTGGCGGCCGACGCGGGCTATACGGCCAGTGACGGCTATACCGACAACACCGACTTCCGCATTGCGCAGGCCTTGGCGCGGGTGGGGTACAACCGCCCGGAGAAATTCGGCACCCTCAAGCTGAGCCTCGGCTACGCCGACAAGCGGTACGGCGCGCAGAACTTCTATTCCACCCGCTACCGGGAACAACACGACCAAACCAAGACGTTTTTGGCCATCCTGCAATACAGCAAGGCCTGGGGCAACTGGCGCACGGAAGCGCGGGCCTACTGGCGGCAGCACCACGACCGCTACGACCTGTTCCGCTACATCGAACGCGCGCCGGAATGGTACGGCGGCCCCAACGTACACCGCACCGACGTTTTGGGCCTCGGCGCGACGGCCGCCTACGCCTGGCCGAAGGGCGGCACGACGATGGTCGGCCTCGATTACCGCTACGAGCATATCTTCAGCAACAACATCGGCGAGACGATGCCGGAGGTGGCCGCCGGCGAAACCAGCGGCAAGCCCGCCGCGTTTGAACCGGGCCTGTTCTACAACAAGAGCGCGTTGCGGCAGATTGCGAGCGGCTTTGTGCAACACAACTACGAATCGCCCAACGGCAAATGGAAATTGGCGGGCGGGCTGCTCGTCAACGGTAGCTCCGACTTCGGGGCGGCCGTCTTCGGCGGCGCGTCGGCCTCTTACCGCTGGCGGCCCGCCTGGGCGTGGTCGCTGTTCGTCAACCATGCCTACCGTCTGCCCACGTTCACCGACCTCTATTATACGTCGGCCTCGCAGTTGGGCAACCCGGCGCTCCAACCCGAACAGGCCGTCACCGCCGAAACGGAACTGCGTTGGCACCGACGCGCGTTGCAGGCGCGGGCGGGCGTTTTCTACCGCTACGGCTTCCGCATCATCGACTGGGTGCGCACGGAGGCCGTGGAACTGTGGATGGCCCGCAACCTGACCAAGCTGCATACCGTGGGGGCGGAGGTCTCTTTCGCCTATACGCCCGACCTCCCGTACCTAAGGCGTATCACGCTAGACTACACCTATCTGTACGTCAGCAAGAGCGCGGGGGCGTACCATTCGCTCTATGCGACCGACTACCTGCGCAACCACCTGTGCCTGTCGATAGACCACGGCATCTACAGCTCGTTGGGCGCGTCCTGGGAGTTCATCCTCAACGACCGCGCCGGCACCTACCTCGACGAACAGTCGGTGGAGCGACGCTACAAGCCCTATGTGCTCTGCAACCTGCGGCTCTACTGGCGCCGCCCGCGCTACGAGTTGTTCGTCACGGCGGCCAACCTGTTCAACACCCCGTATTTCGACCTCGGCAACATCCCGCAGCCCG
>CAMWIS010000115.1 GCA_947174375.1 uncultured Bacteroidales bacterium | reverse complement strand
GAATTTTCGCTATCTTTGTAGGTTATAAGCAATCGAAAAATCTTCGGGCAAATGAAGAAACAAGTGGACTTCTTGGTGATTGGTACCGGCATCGCGGGCTTGAGCTTCGCGCTGAAGGTGGCGGCCAAAGGCAAGGTCTGTATTCTGTCGAAGGCCTCGGCCGACGAGGGCTCCACGCTCTACGCGCAGGGCGGTATCGCCGCCGTCATGAACGCGCTCGACTCTTACGAGAAGCATATACACGACACGTTGGTGGCCGGCGACGGGCTGTGCGACGAGGAGGTGGTGCGCTTCACGATAGAGGAATCGACACGCCGCATTGAGGAACTGATTGACTGGGGCGCGCAGTTCGACCGCAAGCAAAGCGGCGAGTTCGACCTGGCGCGCGAGGGCGGCCACTCCGAATACCGCGTGCTGCACCACAAGGATCAGACCGGCGCCGAAATCGAACGCATCCTGCTCAAAGAGGTCAAGAACCATCCCAACATCGAACTGCTGGAGCATCATTTCGCGCTCGACCTCATCACCCAGCACCACCTGGGCGTGGAGGTCAACCGCCGCACGCCCGACATCGCGTGCTTCGGCGCCTACGTGCTGGACGAGAAGGCCAACCGCATAGACACTTATTTGGCCAAGCTGACGATGCTGGCCACGGGCGGCAACGGCAACGTCTATGCCACGACGACGAACCCGGTCGTGGCCACGGGCGACGGCGTGGCCATGGTTTACCGCGCCAAGGGCAAGGTGGCCAATATGGAGTTCATCCAGTTTCACCCCACCTCGCTCTACAACCCGGTGGAGAAGCCGTCGTTCCTGATTTCGGAGGCGGTGCGGGGCGCGGGCGGCAAGCTGTGCACGCTCAAGGGCGACTATTTCATGGCACGTTACGACCGGCGGCTGGAGCTAGCGCCGCGCGACGTGGTGGCCCGCGCCATCGACAGCGAGATGAAGCTTACGGGCGACGACCACGTGTATCTGGACTGCCGCGGCATCTCCAAGGCCGAGATTTTGGGTCACTTCCCTACGATTTACGCCAAATGCCTCTCCATCGGCATCGACATCACCAAAGACCTGTTGCCGGTGGTGCCGGCGGCGCACTACAGCTGCGGCGGCATCGTCGTCGATGGGCGCGCCCGCACGAGCATCCGCCATCTCTACGCTTCGGGCGAGTGTTCGTGCACGGGCTTGCACGGCGCCAACCGCCTGGCTTCCAACTCCTTGTTGGAGGCGCTCGTATTCTCGCACCGCGCCGCCGAGGACGCCAAGGCGCAGGTGGGCGCGCTGGACTTCTGCCCCGATATTCCGGAATGGAACGACGAAGGCATGGTGCTCAACGAGGAGATGATCCTCATTACGCAGAGCCTGCGCGAGGTGCAGTCCATCATGTCGAGCTACGTGGGCATCGTCCGCTCCGACCTGCGGCTGCAACGGGCGCTGGACCGGCTGGCCATCATCTACCGCGAGACCGAAGCCCTTTACAGCAAGTCGGTGCATTCGCTCAAGTTGGCCGAACTGCGCAACCTGATTAACGTGGGCTATCTGATTATCAAGATGGCCATGGCCCGTAAGGAAAACCGCGGCCTGCACTACAGTATAGACAACCTTTGATATTATATATACAATGGATAACAACAACATTCAGGCTTTGTCGGCCGTGTCGCCGATAGACGGCCGTTATGCGGCGCAGACCGAAGCGCTGCGGCGTTATTTCTCGGAGGGCGCCTTCATGCGCTACCGCGTCCGCGTGGAAGTGGAGTATTTTATCGCGCTGAGCCAATTCGGCGTGGAACTGTTGGCCGATTTCCCGGCCGACAAGGCGGCCGACCTGCGGCGGCTCTATCAGGATTTCTCGACGGACGATATGCTCGCCATCAAGCATATAGAGAAGACGACGAACCACGACGTGAAGGCCGTCGAATACTTTATCAAGGAAAAGCTCGACGGGATGGGCCTGGGGCGCTATAAAGAGATGGTGCATTTCGGGCTCACGTCGCAGGACATCAACAATACGTCGCAGCCGCTCATGCTCAAGGAGGCCTTGCACGACGTGGTGCTGCCGGAGTTGGAGAAGGTGCTGGGCCTTTTGGAAGAGAAGGCCGCCGAATGGCGCGGCGTGAGCATGCTGGCGCGCACCCACGGGCAGCCGGCCTCGCCCACGGTGCTGGGCAAGGAACTGCACGTGTTCGTGGAGCGGCTCCGCAAGCAAATCGACCAGCTCAAGGCCGTTCCGTTCTCGGCCAAGTTCGGCGGCGCGACGGGCAACCTGAACGCGCACTACGTGGCCTATCCCGAAAAAGACTGGGTGGGCTTCGCCAACCGTTTCGTCAACGAGGTGCTGGGGCTCGACCGCTCGCAGACCACCACGCAGATAGAACACTACGACAACGCGGCGGCCGTGTTCGACGCGCTCAAACGCATCAACACGATTTGCCTCGACCTCTGCCGCGATATGTGGATGTATATATCCATGGAGTATTTCAAGCAGAAAATCAAAGAGGGCGAGGTGGGCTCGTCGGCCATGCCGCACAAGGTCAACCCGATTGACTTTGAAAACGCCGAGGGCAACCTCGGGCTGGCCAACGCCATATTGCAGCACCTGTCGGCCAAACTGCCGGTGTCGCGCCTGCAGCGCGACCTGACCGACTCCACGGTATGCCGCAACGTGGGCGTGCCGTTGGCGCACATGGTGGTGTCGTACAAGTCGGTGCAGAAAGGGCTGAACAAGCTCGTGCTCAACCGCGCGGCCTTGGAAGCCGACCTGCAGAACAACTGGGCGGTGGTGGCCGAGGCCATCCAGACGGTGTTGCGCACCAAGGGCTATCCCAATCCCTACGAGGCCTTGAAGCAGCTCACGCGCACGGGCGAGAAAATCACGCAAGACCGTATCCGCCAGTTCATCGACGGCTTGGAAATCCCGGCCGACCTCAAAGAGACGCTCAAACAAATCGCGCCCGACAACTACACGGGCTACTACGGCTTGAAAAACAGATAACCGATAAGCGTGTTCAAGCGTTCGTTCTTCTACCGTTACCTGTCGCCCTATGCGGGCCGTCTGCTGCTCAACGCGCTGTTGCGCGTGCTGTCGGCGGTGTTCACGATGGTGCTGCTGCTGGGTGTGGCGCCCGTGCTGTCGTTGCTCTTCGGCCGCATCGACGCCGCGGGGGGCGGGATGCACGACGCCCTGTCTGAAACGGTCATCCAGACGGCCGGCCGCTGGGTGCAGGGGCTGGTGGCGGCCCACGGCAGCGTGGCGGCCCTCGGCATCGTCTGCGCCGTGCTCTTCGGCCTCTACTTCCTCAAAAACCTGTTCGCCTACTTGGGGCTTTACTTCTTTACGCCCATCCGCAACCACGTGGTGGCGCACATGCGGAACGACCTGTTCGAACGGCTCATGGTGCTGCCGCTCTCGTTCTTCGCCGTCCAGCGCAAGGGCGACCTCATCTCCCGCCTCAGCAGCGACGTGCAGGAGATAGACGAGGGCGTGCTCAAACAGGTGCAGCAGGTGCTCACCGACCTGGCCACGGTCATATTGCTGGTGGCGGGGCTGTTCATCCTCAGCACGCGGCTGTCGCTCATCGTGCTGGTACTCTTGCCCGTAACGGGTTTCCTGACGGGCTTCAGCTCCAAGATGCTGCGCCGCGCTTCGCCCAAACAGCAGGCGTCGCTGGGGCGGCTCATCACGCAGACGGAAGAAACGATAGACGGCGTCAAGACGTTGCGCAGCTATAATACCGAAGACTTTTCCATCGACCGCTTCAAGGCCGAGGGGGAACGTTTCTATAAACTGAAAGTGAGGGTGTTGCAGCGTGTGGATTTGGGCTCGCCCGTGAGCGAGGTCATCGGCACGATGGCCGTCGTGTGCATCCTGATGGTGGGCGGCTACTATATCCTCGGCGGGCGCGGCGTGCTGAGCCCCGAAGCCTTTATCACGTACCTGCTCACGATGGTGATGATCCTGCAGCCGGCCAAGAACCTGACCACGGCCTACTACAGCATACAGCGGGCCAAGGGCTCGGTGCACCGGGTCAAGGAAATCCTCTTTGCCGACGAGGTGGTGATGGAGGCGGAACATCCGGTGGCGCTGCCCGCGTTCGAGAGCGCGATAGAATGGCGCGGCGTGAGCTTCCGCTATGGCGACACCGAGGCCGTTTCGCATATCGACCTGCGGATTCCCAAGGGCAAGTACGTGGCCATCGTGGGGCCTTCGGGCAGCGGCAAGTCCACGCTCGTCAACATGATTCCGCGCTTCTACGACGCCGCGGAGGGCGAGGTGCTCATCGACGGCCGCAATATCAAGGACTACCGCATCGACGACGTGCGGCAGCTGTCGGCCTTGGTGTCGCAAGACACGGTCTTGTTCAACGATACCATTTTCAATAACATCCGGTTGGGGAACCGGCGGGCGTCGGCCTTAGACGTCAGGCGGGCGGCCGAGGAGGCCAACGCCATGGACTTTATCCGCGAGAGCGACAACGGCTTCAAGACCCTTATCGGCGACGGCGGCTGCAAGCTGTCGGGCGGCCAACGGCAGCGGCTCGGCATCGCGCGCGCCCTGCTCAAAAACGCGCCGATTCTGATATTGGACGAGGCGAGTTCGGCTTTGGACACGGCGTCGGAAAGCATGATACAGCAGGCGTTGGAGCGGCAGACGGGCGCGCGCGAGCGCACGATCATCTCGGTGGCGCACCGCCTTTCCACGATCCAGCACGCCGACGAAATCATCGTCATGGACAAGGGGCGGATTGTGGAGCGCGGCACGCACGAGGCGCTCTTGCAGGCGGGCGGCCTCTACACGCGGCTGTGCAAGATGCAACAGGTGGAATAGCGCGCGCCGGCGTCGGGTCACCCGGAAACTTTTGGTTTTTTTAAGAAAAAATGCTTGGCCGCAAGCCGAAAACTTCCGTCCTTTGCCGTGTCGAAACAATGAAATTTCAACCATGCAAGGTCTAATCGTAAGCAGTACGGGCAACCGTTATGAGGTTTGGAAAGAGCCTTTGGCGGAAGCGGCCAC
>CAMWIS010000114.1 GCA_947174375.1 uncultured Bacteroidales bacterium | reverse complement strand
ACATGGCCGTCCATATCGGTCAGCATCGTGTCGCCGTAAATGATTTTGGGCAGGGTATTGCGGGCGGCGAGTTGCGCGGCCACGCGCGCCACGGTATCGGGGGCGGGCAACGTGTCGCCGGCGTTGAGGAAGCAGACGAAGTCGGCCGCACCTACTTTCAGCAGGCCTTTGTTCATGGCGTCGTAGAGGCCGCGGTCGTGTTCGGAGCAGAGATGGATCCGGCGCTTGGGATAGGCTTTCTGCATCTGCGCCACCTTGGCCAACGTGCCGTCGGTGGACGCGCCGTCCATAATCCAGTATTCGATATGCGGATAGGTTTGTTCGCAGACGCTCCGCATCGTGCGTTCTATCAAGGCTTCGGCCTGATAGCAAACCGTAACGAAATGAATCGTGAACGTCATGCGGCGGTCGGGTTTTGGCGTTTCTTACGCGTGTGGAGCGCATAGCCGGCGATGGCGCCCGCCAAGATCAGGCAGACAATGACGGAGCCGATATTGGCCACGCTGCGCCAAAGCGTGAAATGGTAAGGCGTATGCCGGAATTCGATTTCGTGGGTGCCGGCCGGAATCCAAAGCGCGCGCAATACGTAGTTGGCGCGGAAATGCGGCACTTTCTCGCCGTCAATGTAGGCCGTCCATTCCTTGGGGTAGTAAATCTCCGAGAAAACGGCCAGGCCGTCGTGCGCGTTTTCGCTATGGTAGGCCAAATAGTTCGGCTTGTAGGCCGTGAGGCGAATCGAACGGTCGGCCTCGGTGGTATCGGTGCGTTCGGCGGCTTCGGCCGGGAGCGACGCGCGGAACTCTTCGTGCACGACAGCCGTTTGCGCCGGTTCAAACGTATAGAGCGCCTCTATTTCCGCGTTGGGCGTTTCCACCCATTGCCAATCGTTTACAAACCAAGCGTTGCCCAAGGCGGCCTCGTTAAGCTGCACGCCGCCGCCCGCTTGGCTCGGCACGATGAAATATTTGGCGTTGAGCATATTGAGCACTTTCGGATTGATCCGCCGGCTCAGGTGGTAGTCGATGAGGTCTTGATAGCGGCGCAGTTTGGCAGGGCTGTAGCCGCCGATGGATTTATGGAAATAAGACGTCATCGCTTCGTTGAACGTATTGGTCGAGGCGTTGAACACGCGGTAATTCAGGTCGGGGTCTTGCCGGATGGCCAGGTCCACGTCGCTCGGATAGATTTCGGCCGATTGCTTCTTTTGGAAGTGGCCGTCGTTGAGGTAACGGCGGTCAATGGTCCAAAGGTCGAGCAACACGACGGCGGCCATAATCAGCAGAGCCGGTGCGGCTTTGAGCTTTTTGGCGATATAGCAGGCGATAAGGCCGGCCCCGATGGCAATCAGCAGGCACGACCGCCAGGCGTCGGCCTTGAGCATGGCGACGCGCGTCTGCCGCAGGCTTTCGATGGCGTCGGCCGGCCATTGACCGGTCAGGGCCGCATCGTTGGGCGACATAAACGAAAACAGGCCCGGGCCGAACAGGGCGCACAGCAGGCAGAAACCGCCCGTAATGCCCGCGCTGTACCAAAGCGGTTTCTTAAAGCGTTCGGGTTGCGGGTCCGAGAAAATTTGCTTAAGGGTCAGCACGGCCATCAAGGCCATGAGCGTCGTGACCATGACGAGCGCCATGGCCGGTGTACGGAACTTGCTGTAAAGCGGCAGGTGGTAGAATAAAAATTCGTTGACGAACATAAGGTTGCGTCCCCAACTCAAAATCAGGCCGCAAACGGTACCGGCCAAAATCCACCATTTTTCAGGGCCTTTCACGATGAACAGCCCCAATACGAACAGGAAGCAGATGATGGCGCCGGCATAGACGGGCCCCGAGGTGAACGGTTGGTCGCCCCAGTAGGTGGGGGCCTGCGGCACGCCGTAGCGTTGCCGCAGCGGCGCTTTGTCGTTCAACAGCTCATGGCTGCTGCCGCCATAGAGGTTCGGAATGAGCAATGTCAGCGTTTCGGCTTTGCCTTGGCTCCACGAAAACGCATAGTCGATATCCAAACCGGAACTTTCCTTGGCATCGGCCGCTTGTTCCAGCACCTGGCCGCCCCGCATCGTGTCCTTACTGTATTCGTAGGCGGGGAATATATTGCCGGCCGACGGCAATATGGCCAGCAGGCCGACCACCGCTATCAAGCCCGTGCGTTTCAAAAACCGAACGAGCGTATGTTCCCGGATGGCGTAAATGCCATAGACGACCCACATACAGGCCATGATGAGCAACGTATAGTAGTCGATTTGGATGTGGCTGGCGGCAATCATCATGCCGGTACCCAACAGCAGGAGCAAGGCGCCGCGCCACGGCTTTTCCTCTTTGAAAGTCAGGTACAGCCCTGCAATCGTCGGAATCATGTTGGCGATGGCGCAGGCTTTGGTCAGGTGTCCCACCTGCAGGATGATGAAGTTATAGGAGACGAAGGCCGTGGCGATGGCCCCCAATAAAGCCAACGGCATGGAACAGCCCAAGCAGAGGAAGGCGATGTAAACGGCCAGCAGGCACAGCATGATCAGACCGGCGGAGTAAGCGTCAAAACCGAAAGTGCCGATCATATTGAGCCGGTGAAAGATGTTGAAGGCCGGATAGCCTTGTATCGTCGTGGTCGGCATACCGCTGAACATCCCGTTCGTCCAACCGGAAAATTCGCCGGTCTCCTTTTGGAAATCCGTCGCGTCCTTGACCATGCCGACGGCACTGATGGTGTCGCTTTGCGGCAAGGTTTTGTTTTCAAAGACAATGGGCTTGAAATAGACCATCGTCAACACGATAAAGCACAATACCGCCACTACGTGCGGCAACCAAAGTTTAGTCGGTATTTTCATGAAAATAACGGGGTTTGCGTTGAAAATGACGCCGCGGCTTAGAGCCAATGCCGGCGTTTGGAGAAAAAGATGAAGCCGCCCACAAACACGAGCATGAAGCCCAGGATACCGTAAAATACCCAGGCATGGCCGGCCAACGGCAGCAAGACGTTCATGCCGTAGAGCCCCGTGATGAACGTAAGCGGCAGGAACAGCGTGGAGATGAACGTCATGATGCGCATGATTTCGTTGGTCTTGTTCGTCTGCAACGAGTCGAACGTTTTGGAAAGGCCTTCGATTAATTCGGCGTTGTCCTCCACCATGTCCCACATCTTTTGGTAGTAGTCCAGGATGTTGCCCCAATAGTCTTCCATAAAGTCGCCGTTCTCGGTAAAGCCTTTGATGTCGCCCGATTCGAATTTGTGGAACAGGCGCAACTGGGGTTTGAAAATCGTATTCAGCTGGATGATGTTCCGTCGCGCGATCGAGATGCGTTCGATGGTTTGGACGGCCTTTTTGCTGAACAGGTCGCGGTTGATGAGTTCGATTTCCGCGCCGATGCGCAACAGCAGCGAGTAGGAGTCCACCATGAGCCGGTTCAGAATCGTGTACAACAGCGCGTCTGAACTGGATTTGATGAATTCGTCCTCGTCCGGGTTCTTTTCCGTCAGTTCGAAATACGATTTGAGCGCGCCGAAAGACCGGGCGATACTGATGATGTAATCCTGGCCCCAAAAGATTTTGACCTCTTTGGGTTTGAGGATTTTGTCGCGCTTGTCGAAACCGGGAAAATGCAGGATGAGGAAGTTGTACTCGTCGTAGATGTCGATTTTGGGACGTTGATTCGTACTCCGGCAGTCCTCTATGTCCAAGGGGTGGAAATGGAAGTTGTCTTCCAAAAATTCCAAGTCCTCTTCCGTAGGGTTGACGATATGGTGCCAGCGCAAACGCCCGAAGTCAATCGTTTCAATCATAAGGTCCCCGCTTTTACTGCCTGTTCCTTGCCCGTTAAACACCTTGTGTACGCGGCCCATCCGGGGGGCCGGATGAACTTGCAAATATAGTTAAAAAAAACGAAAAAAATTTTATCTTTGCAACCCGACGCGGGGAAGCCCCCCGGCGGACGGTTGAGCCGTCCGGGTCGGAATTTAAAACAGACATCGTTATGGGATATCAATTAGCCAAGATAGAAGACGCGATAGCCGATTTCAAGGCCGGCAAGTTTTTGATTGTGGTGGATGACGAAGACCGGGAAAACGAAGGCGATTTGGTCATAGCGGCCGAATTGGCCACGCCGGAGAAAATCAATTTCATGCTGTTGCACGCGCGCGGCGTGCTCTGTGCGCCGATTACGCTCTCGCGTTGCCGCGAACTGGAACTGCCGCATCAGGTGGAGAACAATACGTCGGTATTGGGCACGCCCTTTACGGTAACCGTCGATAAGCTGGCCGGCTGTACGACCGGCGTTTCGGCCGCCGACCGCGCCGCCACGATCCGCGCCTTGGCCGACCCGGATGCCAAGCCCGCCGATTTCGGACGTCCCGGCCATATCAACCCGCTTTACGCGCAGGATTTGGGTGTGTTGCGCCGCGCCGGACATACGGAAGCCTGCGTCGATTTGGCCCGTTTGGCCGGTCTGTATCCGGCCGCCGCGCTCATGGAAATCATGAACGAGGACGGCACGATGGCGCGTATGCCCGAATTGCAGAAACTGGCGGCCGAATACGACATCAAGATTATCTCCATCGCCGACCTGATTGCCTACCGCATCAGGACGGAAAGCCTGGTCAAGGAAGAAGTCGTCGTCAAGTTACCGACGCATCACGGCAATTTCCAATTGCACGCCTTTACCGAAAACAATAGCGGCACGTTGCACTTGGCCTTGGTCAAGGGCGACTGGAAAGCCGACGAGCCCATTCTCGTGCGCGTCCATTCGAGCTGCATGACGGGCGACGTGTTGGCCTCCTGCCGTTGCGATTGCGGCGAACAGTTGCACGACGCGATGGCGATGGTGGAGAAGGCCGGCAAGGGCATCGTCCTCTATATGAATCAGGAAGGCCGTGGTATCGGCCTGCTCAATAAGCTCAAGGCCTACAAACTGCAGGACGAGGGCAAGGATACGGTCGAAGCCAACGTCTTGTTGGGCTTCAAGCCGGACGAACGCGACTACGGTATCGGCGCGCAGATTTTACGCGCGTTGGGCGCGCACAAGGTACGGCTCGTGACGAACAA
>CAMWIS010000113.1 GCA_947174375.1 uncultured Bacteroidales bacterium | reverse complement strand
ATTTACATCATAAAAGTATCGTCCGGCGACCGCGTCTCGGTAAAACGGGTCGTAAGACGGTAACGCCGAATCGGTTTTTTTGGTGAGGGCGGTCGCAAGGCCGCCCTTTTTGTTTTTACGCTCAACTTTCATTAACTTTACCACGCCTTTCTGTGCACTGCGGAAAGGGGAGACAAATTTTTATTATATGTTTGAAAATCTTTCTGATAAGTTAGACCGGGCATTCAAGGTGCTCAAAGGGCAGGGCCGGATTACCGAAATCAACGTGGCGGAAACGTTGAAGGAAGTCCGCCGCGCGCTCTTGGATGCCGACGTCAGTTTCAAGATAGCCAAGCAGTTTACGGATACGGTCAAGGAAAAGGCCTTGGGCATGAACGTGTTGACGGCCGTTTCGCCGGGTCAGATGATGGTCAAACTCGTCCACGACGAGATGACGGCCCTGATGGGCGGCACCGAAGCCGAACTCAACCTTAAAACCACGCCGACGGTCATCCTCATGGCGGGTCTGCAAGGTTCCGGTAAAACGACGCATTCGGCCAAGCTGGCCCTGTATCTCAAACAGAAAAAAGGCAAGAAAGTGTTGCTGACGGCTTGCGACGTCTATCGTCCGGCGGCCATCGACCAGCTCAAGACGCTGGGCGCGCAGATCGGCACCGAGGTGTATAGCGAGCCGGACGAGAAAAATCCCGTCAAGATAGCCGAACACGCGGTGCGTTACGCCAAGGAGAACGCGTTTCAGGTCGTGATTGTCGATACGGCCGGCCGTTTGGCCGTGGACGAGGAGATGATGGACGAAATCAGCCGCATCAAGGAGGCGGTTCATCCGCAGGAAACGCTGTTCGTCGTCGATGCGATGACGGGTCAGGATGCCGTCAATACGGCCAAGGCGTTTTACGACCGCTTGCAGTACGAGGGCGTGATTCTGACCAAGTTGGACGGCGATACGCGTGGCGGCGCGGCGCTGACGATACGGGCGGCCGTGCAGGTGCCGGTCAAGTTCGTGGGCGTGGGCGAGAAGATGGAGGCCTTGGACGTGTTCTATCCCTCGCGTATGGCCGACCGGATTTTGGGCATGGGCGACATCGTTTCGCTCGTGGAAAAGGCGCAGGAGCAGTTCGACGAAGAGGAGGCGCGCCGCCTGCAAAAGAAGTTCCGCACCAATGATTTCAATTTCGACGATTTCTACAAGCAGATACAGCAGATCAAGAAGATGGGCAACATCAAGGATCTGATGGGCATGATTCCCGGCATGGGCAAGATGATTAAGGATGTGGATATCGACGACGACGCGTTCAAATACGTGGAGGCCATGATTTGTTCGATGACGCCCTACGAACGCGCCAACCCGCAGGTGCTCAACGCGCCGCGCCGCAAACGGATTGCCGACGGGAGCGGCACCGATTTGGCGCAGGTCAACAAACTCATCAAGCAGTTGGAAGACACGAAGAAGGTGATGAAGACGGTCAGCAAGATGAAACCGGGCGCCCGTCCTAATTTCCGTATGAGATAAGTATATATAAAGACGTAAAACCAGCATAAATGAAAATCATAGACGGTAAAGCAATCAGCGAAACCATCAAGAAAGAAATCGCGACCGAAGTGGCCGCGCTCATAGACGCCGGCAAACGGGCACCCCATATGGCGGCCATTATCGTGGGACACGACGGCGCGAGCGAGACCTATGTCGCCAGCAAGGAGAAGAACTGCCGCCTGGTCGGCATGACGTCTTCGGTATATCGTTACGAGGAGAACATCAGCGAGGCCGATTTGTTGGCCGCCGTGGAATTCCTGAACAACGACCCCGATGTGGACGGCTTCATCGTGCAGCTGCCGTTGCCCAAGCATATAGACGAAAACAAGGTTATCGCGGCCATCCGGCCCGACAAGGACATAGACGGCTTCCATCCCTGCAACATGGGCAAACTCGTGCTGGGACAGGATACGTTTATCCCGGCCACGCCCTGCGGCATCATGGAACTGTTGAAACGCGCCGAGGTCGAGACGGCGGGCAAACACTGCGTCGTCATCGGCCGCAGCCATATCGTGGGCACGCCTATGGCCCTGCTCATGTCGCGCAATTCGTCGCACGCCAACGCCACGGTCACGATGTGCCACAGCAAGACGCCCGACCTGAAAGCCATGACGACGCAGGCCGACATCCTGATTGCGGCCGTCGGCAAGCCCGAAATGGTCAAGGGCGACATGGTCAAGGAAGGGGCGGTCATCGTGGATGTGGGCGTCCACCGGATTCCGGACGCCACGAAAGCCAGCGGCTTCAAACTCGTCGGCGACGTGGATTTTGCTTCGGTTGCGCCCAAGTGCAGCGCCATAACCCCGGTTCCGGGCGGCGTCGGCCCGATGACCATCGCGGCCCTGCTCATGAATACGATGAAAGCTTACCATATCCATACCGCCAAATAGCCTATTGCGATGACACTCATAAAATCCGTATCCGGTATCCGCGGCACGGTCGGCGGCCGCACGGGCGACAACCTCACGCCCTTGGATGCCGTCAAGTTCACGACGGCTTACGCGGCTTTCCTCAAACAGCGTTTCCCCGGCCGCCGGCTCAAAGTGGTGGTGGGGCGCGACGCCCGTATCTCCGGCCCGATGGTGCAGTCGCTCGTCAACGGCACGCTCATGGGCATGGGCGTGGACGTGGTCGATTTGGGACTGACCACGACGCCGACGATAGAACTGTCGGTGACCGAACATCAGGCCTGCGGCGGCATCATGCTCACGGCCAGCCATAACCCCGTGATGTGGAACGCGCTCAAATTGCTCAACGCCGAGGGCGAGTTCCTCAATGCCGAGGAGGGCGCCGAAGTCGTGCGCCGTTCCGAGCATCTCGACGAGACCGTATATGCGGCCGTGGAGGATTTGGGCGGCATGGAGCGGGATGCGGCTTCCATCGAAAAACATATCGCCAAGGTGGTGGCGCTCAAAGACGTGGACGTGCCCGCCATCAAGGCGGCCGGCTTCAAATTGGTCGTCGATCCGGTCAATTCGACGGGCAGCCTGGCCATTCCGGCCCTGCTCAAGGCCTTGGGCGTGGAACAGGTCGAGGTCATCAACGGCGAGGCCGACGGCCGTTTCGCGCATAACCCCGAACCCTTGGCCGCGCACCTGACCGGCTTGTCGGAGGCGGTCCGCAGCCACAAGGCGGACGCGGGCATCGCGGTGGATCCGGACGTGGACCGTCTGGCGTTCATGTGCGAGGACGGCGTGCTGTACGGCGAGGAATATACGCTTGTGACGGTGGCCGACTATATCCTGTCGTTGCGGTCGGGCGCGGCGGTTTCCAACCTGTCTTCTTCGCGTGCGTTGCGCGATGTGGCCGAGCAATACGGCGGCCGTTACGCGGCATCGGCCGTGGGCGAGGTGCACGTTGTGGCCAAGATGAAGGCCGAACGGGCGGTTATCGGCGGGGAGGGCAACGGTGGCGTCATCTATCCGCCCCTGCATTACGGCCGTGACGCGCTCGTGGGCGTGGCCCTGTTCCTGACGCATTGGGCGCATCTGCGTGCCGCGCAGGGCGGTCGGCTCAGCCTGAGCGAACTCAAAAAACGCTATCCCGACTATACGATTGCCAAACACAAGATGGAACTGACGCCCGGCGCCGACATCCCGGCCCTGCTGGCGGGTTTGGAACGGCAGTTCCAAGGCGCGTCGGAAGCCGTGGAAATCTGTAAGGAAGACGGCCTTAAAATCAGCTTCCCCGCCCGCAAGGAGTGGGTGCACCTGCGCAAGTCGAACACTGAACCCATTATCCGTATATATGCGGAGAGCGCGACGGAGGAAAAGGCGTTGGCCTTGGCCGAAGACATGATAGAACGCATCAAAAATCAAAACATATGAAAACAATCGAACAAGGCCGTTTCGACGGCAAGAAAGTATTGGTACGTTGCGATTTCAACGTGCCCATTGACGCCACGGGCCGCATCACGGACGAAACGCGTATCCGGGAAAGCCTGCCCACGCTGAAAGCCCTTTTGGAACAAGGCGCGGCCTTGATCCTCATGTCGCATCTCGGCCGTCCGGCCGGTACCGGTTTCGAGGCCGACTACAGCCTGGCACCTGTGGCCGCCCGCCTGAAAGAGGTGTTGGGTCGCCCCGTGCAGTTCAACCAGGACGTCTTTACCGAAAAGACCGTGCAGGCCGCCGCTGGCTTGAAAGGCGGCGACGTGTTGCTGTTGGAGAACCTGCGTTTCACCAAGGCCGAAACCAAGGGCGATGAAGCCTTTGCGCGCTATCTGGCCGATTTGGGCGACGCCTATGTCAACGACGCCTTCGGTACGGCGCACCGCGCCCACGCTTCGACGGCCGTCATCGCCAAATTCTTCCCCACCGAAAAGTATGCGGGCAAGCTGTTGGCGCACGAGGTGGAAAATCTTGAAAAACTGTTGCACCACGCCGCGCATCCGTTTACGGCCGTTATCGGCGGCTCCAAGGTGTCGAGCAAAATCGACGTGTTGCAGAACCTGATAGACCGGGTTGACAATATGATTATCGGCGGCGGCATGGCCTATACGTTCATCAAGGCGATGGGCGGCAAAATCGGTCGTTCGCTTTGCGAGGACGACAAGATGGACGTGGCGCGCGAGGTTATGGCGGCCTGCGAGAAGAAGGGCGTCAAACTCTATCTGCCGAAAGACACGGTTTGCGCCGACGACTTCAAGAACGAGGCCAACCGTCAGTGCGTGCCCACGATGGCCATTCCCGACGGTTGGGAAGGCATGGACATCGGCCCCGAAACGCGCGCGATGTTCGAAAAGGTCATAGCCGGTTCGGCTTCGGTGCTGTGGAACGGCCCGTTGGGCGTCTTCGAGATGCCGAACTTCCAGGCCGGTACGTTGCAAATCGGCAAGGCCATCGGCGAAGCCACCAAGAAGGGCGCTTATTCGGCCGTGGGCGGCGGTGATTCCGTTGCGGCCGCCAACCAGTTGGGCTTGGCCAAGGATTTGAGCTATGTCTCCACGGGCGGTGGCGCGATGCTGGAATACCTGGAAGGCAAGGTGTTGCCCGGTGTGGCCGCTTTGGACTAAG
>CAMWIS010000112.1 GCA_947174375.1 uncultured Bacteroidales bacterium | reverse complement strand
TCGATACTTCGGTATCGGGGTTCTTTTATTTTATGCCTGCGGCATGAACTCCGGTGGCGGTTCGGCAACACCGTTCCGTCTGCGCCGGAACTCGCCATGTCTTCGACAACTCATAAGAAAACAAGTTTTCCATGAGTTGTCGGAATCCATGGCGGCGCGTTGCGCTTGGCGTTGCCCTCACCTGCGGTGGACTTTGTTTAAAAATTGTTCATTAAAAAACGTTCGGCGGGTCAAGTCGAAGCGGAATAATCTTTACTTTTGTTGTCAAGGAAATGGTTTTCAAATCCCGTTCACGGAGGCGAAAATAATAGGGAATCCTGTGAAAATCAGGAACTATACCCGTAGCTGTAAGCGAAATCCCCTCGGGGAGAAGGCTTCGTTTCTTTAGCCACTGGGCGTTTAAGAACGGCCGGGAAGGCACGGAGCCGGAAGCGTGAGTCAGAAGACCTGCCATTGCCTTTTCAATCAGCGGTGCTTTCGGGATGAAAAGTTTAACCGCCTCGGCAGTGCCGGATAGGTTCGGCGCACGTCAGGTTTGGCTTGGACTTCCATATCCCGTGCAACGGCGTCGCCGATAAAAACCGATTAAGCCTAAGAAAATTACAGCGATGATACAGTCAGAGATTTTTATCGTTAAGCGCAACGGCGCGAAAGAGATTTTTTCGCTCGACAAAATCAAGAACGCCATCAACAAGGCGTTTCTTTCGGTGGGCAGTTTTGCCACGCAGGAAGTGTTGACGCAGATTCTGAGCCGCGTCAACATCAGCGACGGCACCACGGTGGAGGATATTCAGAACCAGGTGGAAGTGGCGTTGATGGCCGAGCATTACTATGCCGTGGCCAAGGCCTATATGCTGTATCGGCAACGGCATTTGGAAGAGCGGGAGGAGCGCGACAAACTCTGTTTCCTTATGAACTACTGCGAGGCGAGCAACGCCGCCACGGGCAGCAAGTACGACGCCAACGCCAATGTGGAGAAAAAGAACATCGCCACGCTTATCGGCGAGTTGCCGAAGCCGAATTTCATCCGGCTCAACCGCCGTATGCTGACCGACCGGCTCAAGGATATGTACGGCAAGGAATTGTCGGACCGATATCTCGAATTACTGAACAACCATTTCATCTATAAGAACGACGAAACGAGCCTGGCCAACTATTGCGCGAGCATCACGATGTATCCGTGGCTCATAGGCGGCACCAAGTCCATCGGCGGCAACTCTACGGCGCCCACCAACCTCAAGTCGTTCTGCGGCGGCTTTATCAACATGGTGTTCATGGTGTCGAGTATGCTGAGCGGCGCCTGCGCCACGCCGGAATTCCTGATGTATCTGAATTACTTTATCGGCAAGGAGTACGGCCCCGATTACTATAAGCACGCCGACAAGGTGGTGGATTTGTCCTCGCGCCAGCGCACGATCGACAAGGTGATTACCGACAGTTTCGAACAGGTGGTCTATTCCATCAACCAGCCCACGGGCGCGCGCAACTTCCAGGCCGTGTTCTGGAACGTGGCCTACTACGACAAGTACTATTTCCACAGCCTGTTCGAACATTTCGTATTCCCCGACAACAGCAAGCCCGATTGGGAATCGTTGAGCTGGTTGCAGAAGCGGTTTATGAAATGGTTTAACAAGGAGCGCACGAAAACCCCGCTCACGTTCCCGGTTGAAACGATGGCGCTGTTGACGAAGGACGGCGACGTATTGGACAAGGAATACGGCGATTTTACGGCCGAAATGTACGCCGAAGGGCATTCGTTCTTCACGTATATGAGCGACAACGCCGACTCTTTGAGCAGTTGCTGCCGTTTGCGCAACGAAATCCAAGACAACGGTTTCAGTTATACGTTGGGGGCGGGCGGCGTTTCGACGGGCTCCAAGAGCGTGTTGACGATTAACCTGAACCGTTGCATCCAATACGCGACCAAGAACGGTATCCTGCCGCATTTCTTCCTGGAAGAAGTCGTGGATTTGGTGCACAAGGTGCAGCTGGCTTACAACGAGAACCTGAAGCACTTGCAGAGCAAGGGGATGTTGCCGCTGTTCGATGCCGGCTACATCAACATGAGTCGTCAGTATCTGACCATCGGTGTCAACGGCCTGGTCGAGGCTGCCCAGTTCATGGGCTTGGAAATCAACGATAACCCGGCTTACGAGGCGTTCGTGCAGGAAATGCTGGGCATCGTGGAGAAATACAACATGAAGTACCGCACCAAAGACGTGCTGTTCAACTGCGAGATGATTCCGGCCGAGAATGTGGGCGTCAAGCACGCCAAGTGGGACAAGGAGGCCGGCTTCAAGACGTTCCGCGACTGCTACAACAGTTATTTCTATATCGTGGAAGACAAGTCGCTGAACATCGTCGATAAGTTCCGTCTGCATGGCCGCCGTTATATCGCGCACCTGACGGGCGGTTCGGCCCTGCACATGAACTTGGAGGAACATCTGAGCAAGGAACAATACCGTCAGCTGTTGCGTGTGGCGGCCGTGGAAGGGTGCAATTATTTCACGTTCAATATCCCGAACACGATTTGCAACGACTGCAACCATATCGACAAGCGTTACCTGAAAGAATGCCCGCATTGCCATAGCCAGAACGTCGATTATCTGACGCGCATCATCGGGTATATGAAGCGGATCAGTAACTTTTCGGCGGCCCGTCAGAAAGAGGCCGCGCAACGGCACTATGCTTCGGTTCGTCAGTTATGATGTCGTTTTCTCGGAGATTCCGGGCGAAGTGACGTTGGCCGTCAATATCTCGCATTGTCCGAACCGTTGCAAGGGCTGTCACAGCCCGCATCTGTGGGAAGATACGGGCGAACCGTTGACGGAGGAGAATTTGGGCGTGCTGTTGCGTCAGTACGGCGCGGCCGTGACCTGCGTCTGCTTTATGGGCGGCGATGCCGAACCGATGGCCGTGGCGGCCTTGGCGCGTTTTACGACGGCCTTCGGACAGGCGGCGGGGCATCCGCTTAAAACCGCCTGGTATTCCGGCCGCGCCGAATTGCCGGCGGGCTTTCCGTCCACCGATTTCCAATATATCAAATTAGGCCCTTACGTGGAGGCTTTGGGCGCCCTCAAATCACCGACGACGAACCAGCGGCTCTACCGCATAGCGGCGGACGGTAGCCGTAGCGACCTGACGCCTTTGTTTTGGCGCAAGTCGCCTATGGATTAGGCGTGAGCCGCCCGACGGCGGTACATCAGGCCGATGCAGACGGCGCATAGCGCAAGGCCGGGCAACGCGCTCCACCAATGCCATAGGTCGGAAAAGGCGTCGGGATGCCGGGTCAAGAGGCCGTGTCCATAGAGATAATAAGCCACGACGACCGAGGCGTTGTTGAGGAAATGCAACAGGATGCCGGGGTAGAGGCTGCGGCTGGCCGCAAACACATACCCCAGGAGCGCGCCGAGAAACAGGCGGGGCAGGAAACCCACGGGGTCTAAGTGTAACAGGCTGAAGATAAAGGCCGTGAGCCAAATGCCGGTTGACGCGTGGCGGGTGTGGCTTACGAGAAAACTTTGCAGACAGCCACGGAAGAAAAATTCTTCGCAGACCGCCGGCATCAAGGCCAAGGTCAAGAGGTTCAGACCGAACGCGCCCCAACCGGTCTGCTTCAAAAACAATTGCAACAAGGCTTCGTTGCGTTCGCTCATCTGTTTGAAAAACAGGCCGAGCGGGCTGTCCTGTCCCGATTGCAGCACCGTCTCGTTCCAAGTCGTCGTGGCGTTGATCCAAGGCATGAGCGCTAAAAAGGCCGCCAAGCCCAAGAGGTAGGCGGCGGGGAACGTCGGGCGGCACCCCAGGAAACCGGCGGCGTGGCCGTCCGAGACCGAACGCGCGAACCACCAGGCCGGCAACAGGAACGAGCCCATCGCGCTGATGTTCTGCACGAGGTAAAGCGTCGAAACGACCCCGGCCGATGGCATCAGGCGCGCGATACCGGCACCGATGAGGCCGGACAGCAACAGGCAGCCGGCAAACAGGCCGCCTAACCGAAGCGTTTGTTTGAACATACCTGCAAAATTACGGAAAAGTGTGTAACTTTGTCTTTCTGACATAAAGATAAGATGAAGCACAAGACGCATATCCTTATAAAACTAACGTTGATGGCGGCGTTCTTTTTGGCCGTCGGCCCGGTTGGCGCGCAGGTCGGCACGTGGCGTTACCATTTCGCGGCCACGCCGCCGGAACAGTTGGCCATCTGGGGGCCGGAGGTCTATGCGTCGCGGGTGGCGGATTTGTTGTGTTACAATACGGTGGACCATACGCTGACGACGCTCTCCAAGCGGAACGGCCTGTCGGGCGGCGACATCGGGGCCATCGCCTATCATCAGGCGGGCAACTGTCTGGTCATCGGCTATAAGGACGGCAATATCGACCTCTATTACGGCGGCCGCGTGTTCAATATGCCCGACATCAGGGACAAGACCCTTGCCGGCAGCAATGACAAGGCCGTTTACCGCATTCATACCGAGGGCTCATTTGCCTATCTCGCTTGCGGTTTCGGGATTGTGATCGTGGATGTATTGAAGCGGGAGTTCAGGGAAACCTATTTCATAGGCCCGCTTAACGGCAGTCTGCGTGTCAATGAAGTGGATTGCGATGACAGCTATATATGGGCGGCGACGGAGCAAGGGCTTCGGTTCGCCGGTAAAAACGCCGTCAATCTCAACGACTATACGGCTTGGACGGTGGATGCCTTTTGGGGCGAAGACCACGCGTTGGCGCAGGCGGTCAAGTTAGGCGATACGTGGTGGGTGTTGGAAAAAGGCGTGGACGGCGCGGCCGACCGGGTCTATCGCGGGCGTTTGGGCGGCGCGTGGACGTTGGCCGATACCGCCGATATCAAGGAAGTGACCTGTCTGCGCGCCGGTGCCAATTACGTGGCGCGTGGCACCTACCGTTCGTCCGCGCAACAATGGTCGGTGGATTTGCTGTCCGAAACGGGCGACCTGCTTTACCGGGCCGCGATAGACCGCGGTTACGAGGGCTCGATTCCTTACGACGCCTTGTTGGATGCGCGTCAGAATCTGTGGGCGGTGGGCACTTGGGCGTCCATCATGCGGTTCGACCAGGCGGACGG
>CAMWIS010000111.1 GCA_947174375.1 uncultured Bacteroidales bacterium | reverse complement strand
CGGCCCCAGCGGCGTACAAACTCGTTGTAGCCCGCCGAACGCGCCTGGCTGTTGTAGAAATACCACGAGGCCGCCGCCCCCGACACCGGGACATCCGCACCCGCCATCGCCGCGGCCGCCGCCGCTTTGCGCTGCGCCTCGGTCTGCCGTTCCTTATAGGCGGCCGCCTGTTGTTCGCCATAGGCCAAACGTTCGGCCTCGCTCATATCGTAGAGCATCCGCACCGTGTCAGCCGCACCCAGCACGCGGTAGTATTTAACCAGTTCGGTCAGGTATTTGCTGCGCGATGTAATCGTGTAGTAGGCTTCGTCGTCCTCTTCCACGTGTTGCGCCGCCATCGTGTAATAACGTTCCGCGCCGATGTAATCGCCCTTGTCATAGTAATATTCGGCTAATTTCTTGGCGGCCAAAAGCATCCGCTCCGGGTCGTTCGCGCTGGCGTCCAGCGACAGGTTCATGTAGTCCACGCCCGCCTCATCGTCGCCGTCGGTAAACGCGATTTCACCCAAAACATAGTATATACGTCCGAAATACGCGGAATTCTTCGGGTCTTTCAACAGCCGTTGCAACGTCTTGATGATGTCGTCGGCCGAAAAGCTTTCCGGGTCGTAGCACAGCGCGCGGTTCAGCGTCGCGTTGAACGACATGGCCAAGGGCGGGTTCAGCTTCAAACAGGCCTTGTAATAGTTGTTGGCCTGCACGTTCTGCCCGTTGCGTTGCGCTATCTGACCGAGGATGAACAGGATACGCGCCCGCTGGTCGCGGTCTTTGAGCTTGGTCAGCGCCTCCTGCAGATAGGGTTCGGCCTTGTCGTATTCCTCTTGGGACAAAAAGTATTCGGCCTGCACTTGCGGCAACAGCACCCGCGTGTCCTTGCGCAAGTCCTTTTCCGACTGGTCGGCCACGTGCGCGAGGAAGCCGACGGCCATATCGTATTCCTCCTCTTGTATATACGTCCGCGCCGACCACAGCATGGCGTCATACCGTTCGGCGTTCTTGGGGAAATCGGACATCACCATGTTGAGCACCATGCGCGCGCCCGAGTAGTCGAGTTGATAGAAAAGCCCCTGCGCCATAAGCAGATAGGCATCGTCGATAAACTTGACGTATTCCACGCCCCGTTCCACGATCGAGTGTTTCTTGACCGCCAGCATCGCCTTCTCAATCACGCGGTCGGTAAGCGGCGCAATCAGGCTCGTGTCGCGCTCCGTAACGGTCTTGAGCACGGGCAACACGTCGTAATAGTTCTCGGTAACCTGTTCCTTGACAACGTCCTCCACCTCTTTCAAGGCTTCGACGCCGTTCCAATAGACATTATAGTAAGAAGTGAGATTGTGGTAGTTGCGCGTAAAAAAGTTGTTCTTTTTCGTAGAACAGGCCGCAAGGCACAACAGGCCGGCCAAGCAGAGGCTCAGCCGGCACCGTCCCGCCATGCGGTATATACGTTTTCGCACAATCTCCGGCACGTTTATTCCTCCATCTTCTTCTCGATGGCCGTGTCGTAAAGCGCGGCGTAGTCGTCGATTTTGCCCATCGGCATATCTTCCACCACGATTTTGCCGCCCGTCACATGACCCAAATAGACCATGGGCACGCCGCTTTCCATCATAAAGTCTTCGAATTCGCCGCCCACCTGGTTATCGACCGACACCACGACGCGGCCCTGGCCTTCGCCGAACAGATAGGCGTCGCGGCGGAAGCTGTCGTCCAGCAGGATTTCGAAGCCCAGACGGTTGACCATGGCCGATTCCAGGAGCGTCACCATCAGCCCGCCGTCCGAAACGTCGTGCGCCGAGTTGATGAGCTTCTCGTTGATAAGGCCGGCGATGGCCTGATGCAGCTTGAATTCCTCGTCCAGGTCGAAATACGGCGCCGGCGAGTATTTCACGTTGCGGTAGTGGTACAGGTATTCGGAGGAGGCGATGTCGTCCTTGACGTGGCCCAGCAGGTAGATGGCGTCGCCCTTCTTCTCGAAGCCGAGGCCCATGCGGTGGTCTTTGTCGAGCAAGCCCACCATGCCGATGGACGGCGTGGGGTAGACGGCCTCCACCTGGCCGCCCTTGCTGTACTGGTTGTAGAAGCTCACGTTGCCGCCCGTCACCGGCGTGCCGAACTTCTCGCAGGCCAGGCTCATGCCCTTGATGGCGCCCACGAACTGCCAATACACCTCCGGGTTGTAGGGGTTGCCGAAGTTGAGGCAGTTGGTGATGGCCAGCGGGTAGCCGCCCGAGCAGACGATGTTGCGCGCCGCCTCGCTCACCGCGATTTGCGTGCCGACGAGCGGGTTGGAGAACACGTAGCGCGAATTGCAGTCCACGGTCATGGCCAACGCGCGGTCGGTATATTTGAGGTTGACGATGGCCGCGTCGGAGGGCGTGTTGGTGCTCATGTTCTTGGTGCCCACCATGGAGTCGTACTGTTCATAGACCCAGCGTTTGGACGCGATGTTGGGCTGGGCGGCGAGGAAGCGCGTCACTTCGGGGATTTCCTCCAGTTCGAGGTCTTTCACCGTGTGGATGTCGAAGCGCTTGGTCTTGGCGAAATATTTGGGTTCCTTGTATTTGCGGTCATATACCGGGGCGCCGCCGCCCAAAACGAGCGTGGAGGCGGGCACGTCGGCCACCTGCTTGCCGTCGCGGTAGAACAGCAACCGGTCTTCGTCAATCACTTCGCCGATTTGGGCGCAGTGCAAGTCCCACTTGTCGAATACGGCCTTCACCTTGTCTTCCTGGCCTTTCTTGACCACCACGAGCATACGCTCCTGCGATTCGGAGAGCAGGATTTCCCAAGCCTCCATATTCTGTTGGCGGAGCGGCACCTTGTCGAGGTCGATGCGCATACCGCTGTGGCCCTTTTCACTCATTTCGGACGTGGAGCAGATGATGCCGGCCGCGCCCATGTCCTGCATACCCACCAAGGCCCCCGTGCCGATGACTTCCAGCGAAGCCTCCAGCAACAGTTTTTCCTGGAACGGGTCGCCCACCTGGATGGACGGGATGTCGTCGGCCGAGTTCTCGGTAATGTCGGCGGAGGCGAAGGTGGCGCCGTGGATGCCGTCCTTGCCCGTGGCCGAACCCACGATGAACACGGGGTTGCCCTTGCCCTTGGCGATGGCCGAAACCAAATTCTCCTTGCGCATGATGCCCACCGACATCGCGTTGACGAGCGGGTTCGTGTTATAGCATTCGTCGAAGCCCACCTCGCCGGCCACCACGGGCACGCCGAAAGCGTTGCCGTAGTCGCCGATGCCTTTCACCACGCCCCGCACCAGGTGCCGCGTGTGGGGCAGGTCGATGTTGCCGAAACGCAGGGAGTTCAGCTGCGCGATAGGCCGTGCGCCCATCGTGAAGATATCGCGGTTGATGCCGCCCACGCCCGTGGCCGCGCCCTGATAGGGTTCCACGGCGCAGGGGTGGTTGTGCGATTCAATCTTGAACACGCAGGCGTAACCGTCGCCCACGTCCACCATGCCGGCGTTCTCCTCGCCCGGCGCCACCAACATCTGCTCGCCTTTCTTGGGCAACGTTTTCAGCCATTTGATGGAGTTCTTGTACGAAGCGTGTTCCGACCACATCACCGAGTAAATGCTCAGTTCCGTAAAATTCGGCGTCCGCCCCAGAATCGTCTTGATCCGTTCGAACTCTTCGGGCAACAGGCCCAGTTCTTCCGCTGTTTTTAGCGTCACCTTCTCGTCGGTGCGCAGTTGTTTACCGGTCATATCTTTACTGTTAGAATTTAGCGTTGTTACGCGGGATTCATACCCGCCCGTTATAAGCGTGTAAAGTTAGCAAAAAAACGGCAATAAAAAAAACGGGCGGCGCTATGGTACAGCATTTTATTTTTTTTGTACATTTGTATGATTGCGGCTTGATGGCCGTAAAGCGATAGAATCATATAAAACACTAAATATCATGCAGAAAGACACGCAGATTTTCGATCTTATCGAACAGGAAAGAAAGCGTCAGACGTCCGGCCTGGAGCTGATCGCTTCCGAAAACTTCGTTTCGGATCAGGTAATGGCGGCTATGGGTTCGGTCATGACGAACAAATACGCCGAAGGTTATCCCGGCAAGCGTTACTACGGCGGTTGCCAGATCGTTGACCAGAGCGAACAGCTGGCCATCGACCGCGTCAAGAAACTCTTCGGTGCCGAATGGGCCAACGTACAGCCGCACTCCGGCGCTCAGGCCAATATGGCCGTACTGCTCGCCTGCCTCAAGCCCGGCGACACGTTCATGGGCCTCGACCTCTCGCACGGCGGTCACCTCTCGCACGGTTCGCCCGTCAACTCGTCGGGTATCCTCTACCGTCAGGTAGCCTACATGGTGGACGAAGAAACCGGCACCATCAACTACGACAAGATGGAGGAAGTGGCCCTGCGCGAAAAACCGAAGCTCATCATCGGCGGCGCCTCCGCCTACTCCCGCGACTGGGACTGGAAACGTATGCGTGAAATCGCCGACAAAATCGGCGCCATCCTCATGGCCGACATCTCGC
Organism: uncultured Bacteroidales bacterium; assembly: GCA_947174375.1. Taxonomy (GTDB): domain Bacteria; phylum Bacteroidota; class Bacteroidia; order Bacteroidales; family P3; genus CAMXAS01. The sequence continues at coordinate 750 of CAMWIS010000111.1, read as the reverse complement.
ACCCCTCCGGCCTCATCGCGCGCGGCTTGCTCAACAACCCGCTGCCGCACTGCCACATCGTGACCACCACCACGCACAAGACGCTGAGAGGCCCGCGCGGCGGTCTCATCATGATGGGCAAGGACTTCGAAAACCCCTGGGGCTTGACCACGCCCAAGGGCCAAATCAAGATGATGTCGCAGCTGTTGGATTCGGCGGTGTTCCCCGGCGTTCAGGGCGGCCCGCTCGAACACGTCATCGCGGCCAAGGCCGTGGCGTTCGGCGAATGCCTCAGCGACGAATACCTCGCCTACGTTAAACAGGTCAAGGCCAACGCGCAGGCCATGTGCCAGGCCTTTATCGCCAAGGGCTACAAAGTGATTTCCGGCGGTACCGACAACCACCTGATGCTGATTGACCTCCGCACCAAGTTCCCCGAACTGACGGGTAAGGTGGCCGAAAACACGTTGGTAAAGGCCGACATCACGATCAACAAGAACATGGTGCCGTTCGACAGCCGCACGCCGTTCACCACCTCCGGTATCCGCGTGGGTACGCCGGCCGTCACGACGCGTGGTTTGAAAGAAGCCGATATGCCGGTTATCGTCGACCTCATCGACCAGGTACTCTCCGATGTGGAAAACGAACAGGTGCTGGCCAAGGTACGCAAGACCGTCAACGAGATGATGTCGCCGCGTCCCCTGTACGCTTGGTAGTCGTCCAACCGCAGACAATAAGGGAAAGCGGGGCGGTTGCTCCGCTTTTCTTTTA
>CAMWIS010000110.1 GCA_947174375.1 uncultured Bacteroidales bacterium | reverse complement strand
CTCTAAAACAACTCGTTGATTCCTACGTAGAACTGGGGCTTGCCCTGGTAGAAGCCCATGTCGCCGCGGATGGTGAACGGCAGGCTCGTGAACGGTTTGAGACGCAGGCCCACGCCGTAAGTCCATTTGCCGAAGCTCCAGGCCTCCGCCAGCGTGGGGCCCACGTCGCCCACGCAGCCGAAGACGGCGAAGCCCAGCCATTTCCAATAAAAGCGGTATTCGGCTTGAAGCGCCATCATGTGTTGGTCGATATAGCGGTCTTTGAGGATACCGCGGGCGTAGCGTTTGTCGGCCATGCGCGGCAGTTCCTGAAACGGGATGTCGTCGCCTAAGGCGCTGCTCGCCACAAGGTTCACCGCAATCACATGGTCTATCTTCTGTTTCGCCTGCGGGATATGGAAATAATAGCGCACGTCCATCGTCGCCTTGCCGTAGTGGCCGCTGAAATCGCGGATGGGGGTGTTGTAGAGCGCGTCAAAGCTGATGAGGGCGCCTTTGAGGGGCCGCGTGTTGTCGTTGCGCGTGTCGTAGATGAGCGACAGCATCGGGCCGACGCCCATGGCGATGTCCTGCCCCGGCACCGTCGTCTCGGTCAGCAGCCCTTCCGTCGCCGAGAGCACGTAATAGAAGAAGTAGCGGCCGCCGACGCCGAGGAAAACCCCGTGTCCCACGTCGTAGGTCAGCCGCAGGTCGGCCGTGGTGATGAGTTCGTCGTAGGTCTCCTTGTTTTCGTCCGGCGTGTCGCCGCCTATGCCCCAAAACCAACTCGGCCAGTAGCCCCCGTAGATGATGCCTTTGAGCATGAGCCGGCGGTCGAGGAAATACAGTTCGGGGTCAAGTTCCAACGAAAACTGTTTCAGGATGGAAGCGTTCGCGCCTATGAGCAGGTTGGAGCGGCGGCCCGCAATCAGGGCTTTCTTGTCCGCCGGCAAGTCGGTATGCGTCAGCCGCTTGTCCATGTCGTCGAAGAACAGCTGCCCGCCCAACGTAAAGGCCAGCGACGTGGAGGGCGTGTAGTAGAGGCCGGGGCCCAATACGAAGGCCACCTTGCGCGGCTTGAAGTTTGGGTCGTCCGCGCTGCCCGCCGTGTTGCTGAAAATCTTGGCGAAGTTAAACTTTTTCTTGGGCTGATCCGCCGCCCGCGCCGTGTCCGCCGTCTGCGCGTAGCCCGCGCCGGCCGCCATAAAATACAACAGCAGGCAGAGGACGCCTCCGCGCCCCCGCCTGCCGTCATGAAAAAGCCGCGTCAACCCCATTAAAACTCCGCGTTTTGGGGATAACGCGGGAAGGGAATCACGTCACGGATGTTGGTCATGCCCGTGATGAACAACAGCAGCCGTTCGAAGCCCAAGCCGAAGCCGCTGTGCGGGGCCGAGCCGAACCGGCGCGTGTCCAGGTACCACCACATATCCTTGTCCGGGATATGCAGTTCCTGAATGCGTCTTTGCAGTTTATCCAAGTTCTCTTCCCTTTGCGAACCGCCGATGATTTCGCCGATTTGCGGGAACAGCACGTCCATGCCGCGCACCGTCTTGCCGTCGTCGTTCTGCTTCATATAGAACGCCTTGATGTCCTTCGGGTAGTCGGTCAGGATAACCGGCCGCTTGAAGTGCTTTTCCACTAAGTAGCGTTCGTGTTCGCTCTGCAAGTCCGTGCCCCAGTCCACCTTGAATTCGAACTTGGCGCCGGAGCTTTTGAGGATATCGACGGCCTGCGTGTAGGTCAGCCGTTCGAAGCGCGTTTTCAAAACCCCTTCCAGGCGGCTGATGAGCTCCTTGTCGTACATATCGTTGAGGAAGCGCAGGTCGTCGCCGCAGTGTTCGAGCGCGTAGGTCGTCAGGTATTTCAAGAATTCCTCGGCCAAGTCCATGTTGTCCTCTATCTCGTAGAACGCCATTTCCGGCTCGTTCATCCAAAACTCGGCCAGGTGGCGCGGCGTGTTGGAGTTCTCGGCGCGGAACGTGGGGCCGAACGTATATATTTTCGACAGCGCCATCGCGCCCAATTCGCCTTCCAGCTGGCCCGACACCGTCAAACTCGTCTGACGGCCGAAGAAATCCTGGCTGTAGTCGATTTTGCCGTCTTTCATCGGCAGTTGGTTGAGCGGCAGCGTCGTCACCTGGAACATCTCGCCTGCGCCCTCGCAGTCGGAGGCCGTGATGAGCGGCGTATGCAGGTAGTAGAAGCCGCGTTCGTGATAGAACGTGTGCAGGGCGTAGGCCATCTCGTGCCGCAGGCGCAGCACGGCGCCGAACGTGTTGGTGCGGGGCCGCAGGTGGGCTATTTCGCGCAGGAATTCAAGGCTGTGGCCTTTTTTCTGCAACGGATAGACTTCCGGGTCGGCTTCGCCCAATACGTCGATGCTGTCGGCCTGGATTTCCACGCTCTGACCCTTGCCCATCGACGGCACCAACCGGCCGTTGACGCAGAGGCAGGCGCCGGTCGTGATGCGTTTCATCAAGTCCTCGGGGAAGGCCGGCGCGTTGAGGTCGGCCACCACCTGGATCGTCTGCACGCAGCTGCCGTCGTTCAGCGCGATGAACGCCACCTGTTTGTTGCCGCGCTTGGTTCTTACCCAACCCTTGATCTGCACGGGGCGGCTCTCGCCCTCGGCCAAGGTCAGGCCTATGAGTTTCTTTATTTCCGTATGTGTCAACATGACAATCGTTTCCTTTCTATTTTACTTTCTTTTTGGGCTTCCGTGCCGCCAAGGCCTCCTGGGCCTTCCGCACGCGCTTGGGTTGGGTTTTGGGCTTGCGGCCGCGTTTCGCCGCCGGTTTTACGGCCTCCTCCTTGCGTGGCCGCCCCGGACGCCGTTTGGGCGTGTCCGCCGTCTTGGCGGCCTTGGGCTTGCGGCCGCGTTTGGCCGGCGTGCCCGCCTGTTGGGCCGCCGCAATCAGTTCGGCCACCGTCTCGCCCTTGCGCGGACGTCCCGGACGCCGTTTCACGCCCGCGGCCGCCAATTGCGCCGCCGCTAATTTGGCTTTCGTCCGTACCCGTTTGCGGGGGCGTCCCGGCTTGCGTTTCCGTTGAGGCTTCTCGGTCTCGTCCGCTTTCAGCATCCGTTCAAAGTCAATCGGACGGCCGCGTTTGCCGTTCGATTTCAGCGATTTGAGGTCGATGCCGTAGCGTTCGCTCTGCGCGAGGATGTCCTTCTTGTTGCCGGCCGCGTAAATCGTGGCGGTTTCAAATTCCTGCCGTTCGATGGCCGCTTTCACGAACGCGCAGAACAGCGGGTGCGGGTTCTCCACCGTACTCTTGTATTCGGGGTGGAACTGCACGCCGAGGAAGAACGGGTGCACGCGGCCCGACAGCGTGACGGCTTCCACCAGTTCCACGTCGTCTTTCTTATAGACGCCCACACACTGCAAGCCCGCCGCTTCGAAGTCGGCGCGGTAGGCGTTGTTGAATTCGTAGCGGTGGCGGTGGCGTTCGCTGATTTCGCTGCGGCGGTAGGCCTTATACAGCAGCGAGCCTTTCTTCACGGTGCAGGGGTAGGCGCCCAGGCGCATCGTGCCGCCCATCTTGGCCAAACTCTTCTGACTCTCCATCAGGTGGATGACCGGATGCGTTGTCAGCGCGTCCATTTCGGCCGAATGCGCGTCCTCCCAGCCTAAGACGTGGCGTGCGAATTCCACCACGCAGCACTGCATACCGAGGCAGATGCCCAAGAACGGGATTTTCTTCTCACGCGCATAGCGGATGGCTTCGATTTTACCGTTGATGCCGCGCATCCCGAAGCCCGGCGCCACCAAAATACCCTGGCAGCCTTTGAGCAACGTGCCCACGGTGGCTTCCGTAATCTGTTCCGAATGCACCGTGCGAACCTTCACCTTGCACGAATGCGTCACGCCCGCATGGATAAACGATTCGTAGATGGACTTGTACGCGTCCTTCAGTTCCGCGTATTTGCCCACCAACGCTATTTCCACCTCTTTCTTGGGGTTGTGCAGCTGTTGCAGGAACGCGTTCCACGATTTCAAGTCCGCTTTCTGCGCCGTCGGGTATTGGAAAATCGACAGGATTTCGTGGTCGAGCCCTTCTTTCTGCATCAACACGGGCACTTCGTAGATGCTCTGCGCGTCGATGCTCTGCATCACGCGGTTGGGGCTCACGTTGCAGAACAGCGCCACCTTGCGTTTAACGTTGTCGCTCAGGTGCTTTTCGGTGCGGCAGACGATGATGTCGGGCTGCACGCCCAATTCCTGCATGGCCTTCACCGAGTGCTGGGTCGGCTTCGTCTTCAGCTCGCCGGCCGCCGCTAAGAACGGCACGTACGTCAGGTGCACGACGGCGGTCTCGTTCTTCATCTCCCATTTCAACTGACGGACCGCTTCAATGTAGGGCAACGATTCGATGTCGCCCACGGTGCCGCCTATTTCGGTAATCACGAAGTCGTAGTTCGACTTTTCGGCCACGAGCAGGATGCGCCGTTTGATTTCGTCCGTGATATGCGGAATCACCTGCACGGTGCCGCCCAAATATTCGCCGCGGCGTTCCTTTTCAATGACCGACTGGTAGATTTTACCCGTCGTCACGTTGTTGGCGCGCGAGGTACGCACGTTGGTGAAGCGTTCGTAGTGGCCGAGGTCGAGGTCGGTTTCCGCGCCGTCTTCGGTCACGTAGCATTCGCCGTGTTCGTAAGGGTTGAGCGTGCCCGGGTCGATATTGATGTAGGGATCCAGTTTCTGAATCGTGACCTTGAAGCCACGGCTCAACAGCAGCCGCGCCAAAGAAGCGGAAATGATGCCTTTCCCCAGCGACGACGCCACGCCGCCCGTCACGAAGATGAATTTCGTCTGTTTTTGTTTCTTTCTCATAGCCCTTACTCCCCTAAAAAGGTTTTCAAATGTCTGCTGCGCGAAGAATTTTTGAGCCGGCGGATGGCCTTCTCCTTAATCTGGCGGACCCGTTCGCGCGTCAGGTCGAATTTGGCCGCTATTTCGTCCAACGTCAGGCCGTGGTGGCCGCCGATGCCGTAGAACAGGTTGATGACGTCGCGTTCCTTGTCGGTCAACGCCGAGAGGGCGCGTTCGATTTCACGCGAGAGCGACTCCTTCATCAGCGACTGGTCGGTGGTCGGCGCGTCGTCGGGGATAAAGACGTCGATAAAGTTCGTCTCCTCGTCCTGCACCAAGGGCGCGTCCATCGAGACATAGCGCGTGGTGATGTTCAGCACCTCCGCTATTTTCTCCTTCGGCATCTCCAGCGACTCGGCCAATTCGTCGAGTGAAGGCGGACGCTCGTAGAGCTGTTCCAGGCGCGAGGCCTCCTTCTTGATTTTGTTCAGCGAGCCCACCTGGTTGAGCGGCAGACGCACGATACGCGACTGTTCGGCCAAGGCCTGCAGGATGGACTGGCGGATCCACCATACGGC